>JAGQGA010000155.1 GCA_020432595.1 Anaerolineales bacterium
CCGCGAAAGAGCAGGTCGAAGGAGTTGGAGTAGGCGGGGTTGTTGGGGTCGGGGTGGGTGTAAAACGGCCGTTTTCCCATTGGATACCCCGTCACAAACAAAAAGTCGCTGCCGTGTTCCGCCTGTGCCCACGCTCCCAGCCACCGCTCATCCTGCGGCGACAAGTCTGGCTCGCCGCGCACATCCACCCCGTGCAGCCGCAAAATGAGTTCCTGCGCCTCGGCAAAATGGATGTGGGGAATCTCTTCGGGTATGGTGGGCATCTCTGCCTCCAGCAGTGCCAATTCAGCGGCATAATTGGTTGCCAGTTCGCCCAAAATCCCGGCCATCACCTCGCGCACCAGCCCCATTACCGTAAAATGATTTTCAATAAAGCCAAACTCCACGTCCAGGCTAACATATTCATTGATGTGGCGAATGGTGCTGTGTGGCTCGGCTCGGAACACTGACCCCACTTCAAATACGCGCTGGAAAATGCCAACCATGATTTGCTTGTAAAACTGTGGGCTTTGCGCCAAATAGGCTGGCTTGCCAAAATAGCCTAGCTCAAATACGTTGGCCCCGCTTTCGGTGGCTGAGGCTACCAGCTTGGGGGTTTGCACTTCGGTAAAATGGCGTTCGTTCAGTGTGCGGCGAAAACCGGCCATTGCACCTGCCGCCAGCCGGTAGACGGCGCGGCGCTGTGGGTGGCGGTTGACCACCACGGCGTGGTCAAGCTGGGTGGGCAGTCCGGCGGTGATGGTGGGCTTGTGCAGCGGCACGGGTGGGGCTTCGCTGGTGGGCACAAGCAGCGATAGCTGGGGCTGGTGCAGTTCCACGCCGCCGGGTGCTTGGGGCGAAGCCACCACGTTGCCTTCAAGGGCGATGATGCTTTCCAGGGCGGCATTTTGCAGCGGGGCAAGGTCGGTCTCGCTTTCGGTGACGGCCTGGATGGTACCCCAGCCGTCGCGCAGGACGATAAAGGTAATGCCGCCGAGACGGCGCAGGTTGTGGAGCCAGCCCGTTAGGCGCACGGGTTGCCCAACGTGCTGGCTGGCTTCAATTGAGCGGATAGTTTGCATAGGAACCTCCAAAAGAAAATGGGACGCAGATTTGCCTGATTTACCTGATGCTCATGATATTTCACAGCGAATCTGTGTCTTGGTGAGCAGTTGCCCAGAAACAAAAACGCCCTCGTCCATTTGGAGGACGAGGGCGCAGTGCAAATAAAAAAGCCCTCATCCTCTTTTGGAGGACGAGGGCTTGGATTACACAAAAGCCACATCGTGGTACCACCACCATTTGCCCCCGCAGGGGCCTTTTGCTGCCGTTTTTAGCATAAAACGGCCGTTAACGCGATAACGGGCGCTCCCGGAACTACCTACTTGTTTAATACGTTCAGCAGTCGGCTCAAGGGTGTCACAGGCGAAACATTGCAGATGACAGTTGCAGCAACTCTGTCACTCTCTGGGCAGCAAGCGGTTTGCCTGTCTGTCCCTCTCATTGCCTTTAATTTGTCAATTGTTCAACCTCCCGGCTGGGGAGGTGGGGAGCATCATAACAAAGATGATGCGGGTTTGTCAATTAGGCAATAGCTTGAACTTGCAGCCGAATTTCCCCGGCGGGGCTGCTGGCAATAACGATTTGCCCAATCTTTGCCCCCAACAGCGCTTTCCCAATGGGGGATTGGTTAGAAATGCGCCCCTCGCTGGGGTTGGCTTCATGCGGGCCGACAATGCTGTAGGTTTCTTCGTCACCATACTCTTCATCTACCACGGTGACGGTGCTGCCCACGCGCACGCGGTCGCTGGGGCCAGTTTCCTTAATAACCACGGCTCGCCGCAGCGCATCTTCTAAGTCCCGAATACGCCCCTCAGTAAAGCCTTGCTCTTCTTTGGCGGCATGATAATCAGCATTTTCTTTCAGGTCGCCCTGGGCGATAGCAATTTCCAGCTTTTTAGCCAGTTCTTCGCGTTTGGTCGTGCGGAGGACTTCAAGTTCCTCTTTGATTTTTTGCAATCCTTCGTCAGTGATGTAAAAAGCCTCTTCGTGCGTCATTTACCTTCTCCTATCAAACTGAACCCCAAGGTTATGTACCTCATGGGTTGATCATGGTTAACAGCCCTTAGCTGTGTGTTGGTTTAGGTGCTGCCGGTGGTTGTATTTTATTGAATGTTTGTGAAGATAGTTGAGGTTACTACAAGCTCATGAGCGTTCTCATTGTGTTGCTGAGACGCTTGCCTTTGGTTTCCGCTACTCAGTCTGAACAGTTCAAATTATCATTGCCTAAATTAAAGAACCCCGCCATCAGCGGGGCTGTTGCCCTAATTGTGTTGCTTGCCTTAGTGACCCAATGGTTTGTTACCTGGGGTTGGCTCAATGAACGGAGCATAGTATAGCGTAGGCTGTTTGTTCTGTCTAGGGTTGAAAAAGTGCGAAAGGAAGAGATGAGAGAAGTCTTAGGTGGGGGGAAAACGGCCGTTTTTGGCGTAAAAAAAGCGTGAAAGCGAAAGCAAAACGGCCGTTTCCCAGGTATAACCAAGCTTGAATGGTGTAATGCGATTCGTAACGAATCGGTGCGATACTGGAAGAAAACACAAGCAAACGTTGTCGTCATCGTGCAAAGAGAAGAACGTTTGCGACAACCCATTAGTAAGTTTAAGCAAAAATCTGAGTGAGAGAAGCATGGCAAAAGCGTGGGAAGTTTTGACAAGTGAGGCAATTTTAGAGCACCCACTTTTGACTGTTTCCCTCGAACAAATTCGGTTGCCTAATGGCGAAATCATCCCCGATTGGCCCAAGGTTCAAGGACGAGATTGGGTAAACGCCGCCATTTTTAATGCCGAAGGCAAGGTGCTAGTGTGGGAAGCGTACCAGCACGGTACGGGGTGGGTGGTTTGGCAAATTGTTAATGGATATGTGAACGCGGGGGAAGACCCGATAACGGCCGTTAAACGTGAGCTAGAAAAAACCGGTTACACCTGCGAAGATTGGATTTACATGGGCAGCTATGTCGCTGATGCCCATCAGCATGTGGGCGTGGGGCACTTTTTTAGCACCCGCCGCGCCATCCCCATTCCCAATTTTGTTCCCGATTATAAGGACAGAATGCCCAAGTGGGTATCGCTGCAAGAACTACGCCATGCGCTGGTAGACGGCCGTTTAGCCACCCTCAACTCCGCCATGTGCGTCGCCCTCACCCTCCTCACCCTCTAAACCCCTCATGCCCTGGTTCGGCCTCCGCTTGCTTCTCCCATGGCCGAATAAATGTCTCCTGCTCTATCCCCAGTGCATCCGCTACCCGATTGATGTAATTAAAGAAGCAAATGACTTGTGTCGCATCGTGAATGGCGCGATCAGCAAAGCCTTGCTGCCGCAGCACTGCCAAATCATCTGGCAACATTGCTTCTGGCGTTTTTGTTAATTTTTCCGCATACGCACAAAGTGCCTCATTCGCTGAATCTAGACCGGCCAACCGCCAATCGCTGGCAATCCGATGCACAAACAGATCGGCTTCCACCTCATCTGTCAGTCCAAAATCATTAGCAACCTCAGCCCGGAGGTCGTGTGCATGTGAGCGCAGTCAGTAGACGCAGTGGTTTGTCACCGATACCACCACCGCCAACATTTCCCGCTGGCTGCGGCTCAATGGAGATGGCCCAAACAAGGTTGCCCCATACATATCCATCGCCGCTTTCATGACCCGCGCATTTTGGCTCATAATGGCGACAATGTTCCAAATGCGGCCGGCCCGTTTGACCGCCTTTTCCAGCTCGCGTTTTAACGCGCCCGTTGCTTTTTCCAAAGGAATGACTTCAATCCAAGGCATAATAATTATTGGAGATTGGAGATTTGAGACGCATCTTCAATCTCCAATCTCCAATCTCTAATTTCTAATCTCATTATTCCGTTTCGTAAGGTTGTCCCACAGCCGCTGGCGGAATCGGCCGGCGCACGGCTGCAACGATTACCGTCAGCACATAGGGCAGCATCTGCAAAAATTCAGCCGGGATGTTGGGGTAAAGCGTTTGCGTGCGAATTTGGATGGCGTTTGCCAAGCCAAACAGCAGCGCCGCGCCAAATGCCCCAAATGGTGTCCAACGGCCGAAAATCAATGCCGCCAGCGCAATAAACCCGCGCCCGTTGGTCATGTTGATGTTAAACGTGCCAACCCACTCCAGCGACAGCCAAATGCCGCCTAGCCCAGCCAGCAGTCCGCCGATGATCACATTAGCATAGCGGGTAAAATAAACATTGATCCCCAGCGTATCGGCGGCGCGTGGGTGTTCGCCTACCGCCCGCATCCGTAGCCCCCACGGCGTGTAAAACAGCACGTAGTGGATAACGCCGGTTAGAATCAGCATCAAGTAGACAATGGGCTGGTGTTGGAACAGGACAGTGCCGACAAAGGGGATTTTTGACAGCACGGGAATGTGCATTTCCGGGAAGGTTCCGGCCGAACCCGGCCAGCGCGGTGGTACCAGGTAAATTTGGTAAATGTGGCCCGTCAGCCCGGCGGCCATAAAGTTGATCACCGTGCCGCTGATGATTTGGTCGGTTTTGAAGCGGATGGAAACGACGGCGTGCAGCGCTGCCATCAGCCCGCCGCTGACCAGGCCGCCAATCACCCCCAGGAAAAGGCTGCCGGTATAGCCAGAAACAAAGGCTCCCACCATGGCCGCCATCAGCATCATCCCTTCGATGGCGATATTGACCACGCCTGCCCGTTCGCTAAACAACCCAGCATAGGCTCCCAAGGCAATGGGAGTTGCCGTTGCCAGGGTTAGCTGCAATAAGCCTGCAAGAATTGCGAGATCCATGTTACCCTCCCCAGCCGCGTGACAAAGCAGCCCCTTCGTTGCTGGTGTCAATTTTGAGACGATACAGATAGCGTACAATGGCTGTGGCCGAGACAAAAAGCAGAATGAGCGCCTGTAAAATGGAGACAATGTGGATGGAAAGTCCGGCACGGATTTGCAGGAAGTCGCCGCCAATACGCAATATGCCAAAGATGAAGGCTGCAGGGATGATGGCGAGGGGATTGTTGAGTGCCAGCAGACTGACGGCAATGGCGTCAAAGCCATAGCCAGCGGCAAACCCCTCGGTGAGTACCCGCGTCAGCCCCTGCACTTCCAGCACCCCAGCCAGCCCAGCCAGCCCCCCGGCGATGACCATGCTTTTGATGTATTCATTTTTGGGGCGAATGCCTGCATATTCGGCGGCATCGGGGTTTTGGCCGGTGGTGCGGAGGGAGAAACCCCAGGTGGTGCGGTAGAGGAAGTAGTACATGATGGCGGCAACGATGATTGCTACAAAAAAGCCGAGATGGAGACGGCCGGCGATACGCAGCATTTCGGCGGATTCATGGATGGGGAGTGTTTGCACGCTGGTGGTGTTGGGGGCTTTGAAGGGGCCGCGCACGGCAAAGTTGACCAGAAGGATGCCAACGAAGTTGAGCATGATGGTGTTGATGACTTCATGTGCCCCCAGCCGTGCCCGCAAGAAACCGGGAATAAAGCCCCATAGGGCACCCCCGGCAAAGCCAGCCAGCATAACAAAAATGGTGTGGATGACGGGCGGGAGGTCAATGTAAATTCCGGCCATGGTGCCGACAAAGGCACCGATGATAAACTGCCCCTCCGCACCGATGTTGAACAGCCCAGCCTGGAAGGGGATGGCGACGGCCAGCCCAGTGAGGATGAGGGGGGTGGTGGCGACGAGGGTGTTGGTGATGCCATTGCGCCGGAAGAGGGCGCCGTCTATGATGCCCCAGTAGCCGGTGGCGACTTTTTGCAGCCCAACAAGTGGGTTTTCGGCGGTGAAGATGATGACGAGGGCACCGATGATGAGGGAAGTGAGGATCGCCAGGAGGGGGATAGCCAGCGGTTGCAGAAATCGCTGGGCGGCAGTTTTTTTTGTGTCTGGGTTTTTTGCCATGTGTTTGATCCCGGTAGTCAGTAATCGGTAATCAGTAATGTCGTTTCACGACCACTTCGTGTACGGTAATCGGTAAAGGTGACTGATTACTGATTACTGTCCACTGATTACTGATCCGATCCGGCCATGAGCAAGCCCACATATTCGCGGGTGGCTTCGCTGGCGGGAAGAATTTTGACAATGCGGCCGTCGAACATGACGGCGACGCGGTCGGCCAACCCCAATACTTCGTCAAGTTCGGCAGAAACGACAAGAACGGCCGTTCCTGCATCCCGCTGCGCCACAATCTGGTTGTGAATAAACTCGATGGAGCCAACATCCACGCCGCGTGTCGGCTGGTTGGCAATGAGAAGCTGGGTGGGGCGGGAAAATTCGCGGGCGACAATCACCTTCTGCTTGTTGCCGCCAGAAAGAGAACCCGCATGGGTATAAATGCTGGGGGTGCGAACGTCATATTCGGCCACAAGTTCGGTGGCTTTTTGGTCAATAACCGGCTGGTTTAGCACGGGGCCGTTGGCGTAGGGGGGCAGGTAATATTGGTTAAGGACGATGTTGTCGGCGATGGGGTAGCTTTTGACCAGGCCGTGTTTTTCGCGGTCTTCGGGAATGTGGGCCACGCCCAGTTCGGTCACTTGCCGGGGCAGCATGTCGGTGGCATCTGCGCCGCCGATGGTGACGCGGCCGCTTTTGATGGCGCGTAACCCGGTGATGCCTTCCACCAATTCACGTTGGCCGTTGCCCTGAATGCCGGCAATGCCAACGATTTCACCAGCACGCACCTGAAGGCTGAGGTGATCAACGGCCGTTTGTCCCCGATCATCCTCCACCACCAAGTCCGATACGTCCAGCACCACCTCGCCGGGGTGAGCTTCGTCTTTCTCAACTCGCAGCAGCACCTCACGCCCCACCATCAGCGCGGCCAAACTTTCTTCGGTCGAGGTTTTGGGATCGGCCGTTCCCACCATTTTGCCACCACGCAGCACGGCGATGTCGTCGGCCACAGCCAGCACCTCTTTCAGCTTATGGGTGATGAAGATGATGGAGACCCCCTGCGCGGTGAGGTTGTGCATAATTTCAAACAGTTCGTCGGCTTCCTGGGGTGTTAAAACGGCAGTTGGCTCATCCAGAATCAAAATATCGGCCTTGCGATACAGCGCCTTAATAATTTCCGCTCGCTGCTGGATGCCCACCGACAAATCCTTAATCGTGTCGTCGGGGTTGAGTGCCAAATTATATTTTTTTGAGAGTGCACGAATTTCCTCCGTCACCCTTTTGCGATCTAGCCGCCCCAACAGCGGCAGCCGGCTCAGAAAACCCCGCGTCTCCTCCACCCCCAGCATAATGTTTTCCGTCACCGTCATCACTGGCACCAGCATAAAATGTTGATGTACCATGCCAATACCAGCCGCAATGGCATCATTGGGCGAATCCATCTGCACCGGCTTGCCGTTGATCAAAATTTCGCCTTCAGTGGGATGATAGAGGCCATAGAGCATATTCATCAGCGTTGTTTTGCCCGCTCCATTTTCGCCCAGCAAGGCCAAAATCTTTCCTTTGTGCAGCGTCAAATTGACGGAATCATTCGCCACCACGCCGGGAAACCGCTTTGTCAATCCTCTTGCTTCAAGAACTGGTGTCATAAGTTTTAGAGATTGGGGATTGGAGATTGGAGATTGCAAACGTTCATCAATCTCCAATCTCTAATCGCCAATGAACAAAAAAAGGCCACCCATCGGCATGAGTGACCTTTTTTATTTAATTCATTAGGCGATTGCGCCAGCCATTACTGGGTATAGCCCGTGCTGATGGAGCCATCGGCCAAACCAGCTTGGGCGGTTTCAACGGCCGCTTTACACTCTGCCGGAACGGTGCTGTCCAGATCGTGATAGGGTGCCAGCCCCACGCCACCGTTAGCCACGGTCGCCAGGTTGATACCGGCCGCCAAGTTGCCATCAGCAAAAGCGCGAACCGCATCACCGGTCGCCACGTCCATGTTCTTGGCTGCGCTGGTGAGCAGCGAAGCAGCCACTTCAGGGTAGGTGTTGTATTGGTCAACGTCAACGCCGATGCCATACAAACCCGCTTCGTGAGCCGCCAACAGACCGCCGTTACCAGTGTTGCCACCGACACCAAAGATAATGTCAGCCCCTTCCGCGATTTGGGTTTCGCCAGCTTGCTTGCCGGTTGCCGGGTCGTTAAAGTCGGGGATGTAGACGTTCAGCGTTTCGATGCCGGCATTCTGCGCCTTGGCACCGTTCTGGTAGCCAACAACAAAGCGGACAACGGGCGGGATTTCCATGCCGGAAACGGAGCCGATAACGCCAGATTCGCTGATACAGCCTGCCAGCGTGCCAGCCAAATACCCTACCTCGTCCTCGGCAAAGAGCAGGCTGGTGACGTTGCTCAGGCCACCTTCTTCGCTGTAGCAGTCGGCCACGCCTTCGTCACAGCCCGCACCGGGGAAGTAGCCAACGTCAACGATGGCGAATTTGACATCGGGGTTGGCTTTGGCGGCGGCGGCGGTGGCATCGCCCATCAGGAAGCCAACGGTAACGATCATGCCACACCCTTCGTTGACGAAGTTGTCAATATTCTTTTCGTAGTCGCTGGGGGATTCGGAAACGATGTAGGCAAACTCTAGCCCTTTTTCATCGGCCGCTTCACGAGCACCTTTGAGAGTAAACTCGTTGAAGCTTTTGTCGTTTTCACCACCGGTGTCCAGCACAACGCACACTTTGTTGCTAGTGGCACCTCCGGTACAGGCGGCCAGGATGACGCTAAAAATCATCAGAGCCACAACCACAGCACTTACTCGTTTTTGATACATTTCTATTTCTCTCCTCGAAATTCGGACCATTCTAAACTTTAGGCACAGGCTATGCCTTGTGCCATTTGCCGCGAATTATACTGATTTTCGCTATTCTTCAAAATGCGGCGGGTCGTGAGGGCGTATGCCATACGCCGCTACTGGGTGTGGTGCTGGATGAAGCTTTGGATCATGTCCCAAACGGTGGTGTGGATGGATTCAAAGGGGCGCATGAGTTCATGCCCGGCATCGGGAAAGACCTCAATGTGCTTGTGGGGACTGGGAATGAGGTCGTAGACTTTGCGATGGGTGCCGGGAAGGATGGCGGGGTCGTGGGCACCCTGGAAGATAAGAACGGCCGTTTCCCCCAACCTCCCTCCCGCCACCACCGTTGAACTCGGAACCGGCCAAGCCACCAGCGTCGCCGACGTGGTGCGGCTTATCTACACACTTTTTGGCACAGGCGGCCACCCCCTCATCGGCCGCCTGCCCGGTCGCCCCGGCGAAGAACCCACCCAGGTAGCCGATGTGGCACAAACCGCGGCGTTAATTGGCTGGAAAACGGCCGTTTCCCTCCCCGATGGACTCAGAAGAATAGTAACCGGTCATCAGTAATCGGTAATCAGCCTACCACCCACTGTTTACTGTTTACTGTTTACTGTTTACTGTTTACCGGCAGTAGTACCCTTCCCCCACCCCCAAAGAACCATTGTTCGCGTCCATACCCGCAACTACAATGCAGCCGATTACACCACAATTTCGGCTAGACAGCGCTCAGCCCACCTAGTCCAAATTGTGGCCGGAAGTATAGGTATGGTATCCACACAAAACAGTTCTGAGCCGGTTGCGCTTTTGGCGCAGCCCGGCAGCGATTCCCCTGCTTTTCCCCTCTACAGTCAGCTCAACCTTCGCACCAAGCTCATTCTACCCTACTTGCTATTAG
>JAGQGA010000156.1 GCA_020432595.1 Anaerolineales bacterium
GAAGATGCTGTTACCACCTATCAATTAAATTTAGGCGATCATATCCATCTTGGAGATTTAACAACGTTAGCTGTTGGCAAAATCCCGCAGGCTACCATCCTCATGGGCGGGTTCCCCTGCCAGGATTTCTCCTCGTCAGGCTCCAAGGCCGGGTTTGCTGGTAAACGCGGTCAACTCTATCAAGTCTTGGCTGAGTACATGGCCTACCATCAACCAGAAATAGTTGTCGGCGAAAATGTACCCCATCTTGCTCGGCTAAACGGGGGCGTTTATCTGGACACCATCCTGCGGGATTTTGAACGGGAGGGATATAGATTTGATGTATGGGATTTATTTGCCCCCGACTATGGTTTGCCGCAAAGTCGTAGAAGGCTGTTTTTAATCGGTGTTCGGAAAGATTTGGCTGGCTATCCTGTTAAGCCTAAACCCACACACAAATATGCTCATGTTTCCATTGCAGAGGGTTTACATGATCTGGAAAACATAATAGATGAAACAGTTGCCAATCAAAGCCAATACTTCGTTTCAACCCGTGCCACATCAGGTGGAGGACAGGGGGATCACACCAATGATGCAGAGAAAGTGGCTTATTGTATTCGTGCCAACGCTCGTGGACGCATTCAATTTCATTATAAACTGCCGCGAAGGCTGACTGTACGTGAGTGTGCCCGGCTGCAATCGTTTCCAGATGAATTTGTTTTCCCGTTTTCTACACAAAGAAATTTAACCCTTATTGGCAATGCCGTCCCCCCTATTTTGGGTTATCACGTTGCTACCTCTATTCGTGATTTTTTGGATGCCAAATCAAAGAACGCATCGCCAGAGCTGCCAGAAATTCACCAAATCGAAGAAAAGGGCGTTACACGGGAGCGTGTACGACCTATTCAACTCAGTTTGTTTGCCAAAATTCCCAAGATCATTGAGCCAATCAAATGACACGACATGATCAAGACGAGCATTTTCGAGAGCTTTTTTTGGCTCCAATTCGCAAATGTGCTGAGTATCAGCCTGTTTTTGGGCAAGGTAAGCGTGATGGGCTAAGTCTTGCGGAATTCCAAACATTATATGGTGGCGATCTGTTTTACGCCTGGCTAGGGCTTGACAATCCTGCCGTCTATGCGGCTCACAAAGCTGCTGGGGGTTTAACCTCTGTCTATCGGCAACTCGGTATTGCCAGCGAGCGTTTATTTCGAGCCATTATTGCTGAATCGTTGAATCTTTCTGAAACACAAATGGACTGGAGCTATGAGTATGTTCAGTCAGGCAATCAAAAGGGCATTCATACACTTGATGCTTGCATTCGGCTTACTGATCTGGATTCAGGGACACGAAAACGATTCGTACAATGGCTTGCAAAGGCGAAACTTCTTGTGGCTGGAAATGTGACGCAGGGCATTCATGTTGATGGCATTGTTTTTGAAGTTCGGCAGGGTTACAAAAGTGCAGACTCCAAGCGGCAAAATGCTGATCTACGGTTTGGCATTCGGGCATATCAGGCGAATTTGTTGCCTGTTTTTGTCATTATGTCATCACAAATGAGTGAGCCAGTCATCAGACGCTATCGAAGTGATGGGATGTTGGTGCTTACAGGAGTGCATCATGTTGACCCCACGATCTCCACTTTTGCGTTTTTTGATCAAGTCGTTGGGTACAATTTGGCTGAATTTTTCATCCGAAACCGTTTTTTGATTCAGGGTGAGATTAAAAAGATAGTTGAAAAGTTGCTATCTCCGTAAAAAGGCTTAAGTTTATGCAGTCATCAGGTCAAAATCCAGGAGCTATTCCCGCAAAACGTTCTTCCCATGGGCTGTCGCGCCGCGAAATG
The DNA here is from genome assembly GCA_020432595.1 of Anaerolineales bacterium. The sequence goes on from JAGQGA010000156.1 coordinate 1,826, forward strand.
CGGGCGAGTTTGCTGCTGCCCATTGGCATTATTGTGGCGATTTGGCTGGTGGGGCTGGTGGTGGCGGCGGTGGTGCCAACGGCCGTTAATTTCACCACCATCATCAGCCTCACCATCGCCCTCAGCCTCATCGTTTTCCTGCTCTACTGGACACGGGGAACAAACGGCCGTTTGCGTCTCCTCGCCCTCCTCTTTGCCTTGCCCGCCCTCATCGGCCTCACCAGCGGCGTTACCAGCGGCAACTTACGCCCCATCATCATCGGCGTTGCTCTCACTTTCTTCCTCCTCGTCGCCCAACGCTTTTTCAGCACCCCCCTCTCCTTCCGTGCCGCCAACCGCTACTTCCAGCAAGGCGACCTCGACAATGCCCTGCGGCTCATCAACAAATCCATTGATGCCCGCCCCACCTTTTGGGAATCCCACCAGCTTCGCGCCCTCATCCGCCTTGCCCAGCTAGACTTTCGCCGCGCCGAAGCCGATGCCCGTGAAGCCGTTGCCTTTGGCCCCAACGCCCACCAACCCCTCAACACCCTCGGCCAAATCTATCTGGCGCAGGAGCAATATGCTGCCGCCCAGCAAGCGTATGAACAAGCGTTAGCACTCGAACCCGACAGTGCCATTTACCAATTTTATCTGGGGCTATGCCACTTCTGGCAGCGCCAGTACCAACCCGCCGCCGAAAATCTGGCCGCCGCCACCCAAGGCACCCTCCCCACCAGCCACTACGCCCTGCAGGCCCACTTCTATCTCGGCCGCAGCCTCGACAAGCTGGGAGACAAAAAAACGGCGCAGGAAGCCTACGCCGCAATGCCCAACTTCAAAGATGGGCTAACCTCCCTCGAAGAGCAGCTAGCCCACCAGCCCGATTACCCCCACGTTGCCCGTCTACGCCAAGACGTGGATGAGATGAAGAAAGTAATCGGTAATCGGTAATCAGTCGGGTCAGTCAGGGCAATCGGATGAAAATCAGCAAAGGGAAGTGATGCCATGCAAGACTTGAGTGCGATAGGCAGCATCCCAGCCACATCGTAAACGTTTGTTCTCAATGCCCAGCCTGCACCCAGTTGAGGAAGCCTTGGCTAAATTGTTCTCTGTCTAGCATGGCAAAGGTGTCACCCAAGGTATCATGGGACGGAATACCTTTGGCTAAATTCAGGTACTGGCTCAACCATTCTTGCTGGGCATTGCCAAAGGCTTCAATGGCTGCCCAATTATCAGCCCTGCAAAGGACACCGCAGACGGTGATGAAGAAAATGTTGAGAAGCGGATGGTCTACTTTGCCTGGTTGACGTGGGTCTCTAACCTCGCCAAAGTGTTCTTTCAGGGTAGCCACAACATCAAGGCTCATGGGAAATTTCCTTTTTTTCCTTATTATCTCACCCTTTTTGGCTTTGCCACCTGTTATGTTTACATAAAACATCCGATTGCCCTAAGGCCAACACGGTGCTTGCTTGGCAAAAGCGGCTGCAAGAGCAAATAGGTACAACGACACGGAATTATTGTTGCCAGACAGTTTGACAAGGGCGTGCCGATTCGGCACCCTTGATCTCCTTACAGCAGAGCAGTTAGCAAATACCCTTCGCTTTATCTAAATCTCATACCAGCGTGAGATGCGTGTCAAAATTTGGGCAACGTTCCCATTGACTCAATCATCTCCCAACTCCCCAACGGCCGTTTGTGCTCCTTTTGCTATCTGAACGGCAGTTTCCGTCAACTGCCGCGCCGCTTGCAGACGTTCAAGCTGTTCATGCCAGAAGGCCGAACCTGCGCTGGCGGCAAGGCCGGTGAGGATGATGCCGGGGGTGATGTTGAGTTGCGATGGGAGCCATGCCCAGCGGGCGTGGAGCAAGGGGCCGGGGATGACGAAAAGTTGGTTAACGGCCGTTGCTGTTCCTGGCAGTGCCTTGTCCAGCAGCGTGGCGGCATCAATTTGCAGCAGATAGGCCAACACCGCCCCCACAATCATCGCCGTAAAGCGCGTCAGCCGCAGCCGCGTTTTTTCTTCGTCCGCCTGCTGGTTGGAGCGTAGCAAAACGACCTGCGCCAAGTTGGCTGGGGTAAGTTGGAAGGCGGTGGGGTCAACACCGGGAAGCGATTTGGCAACCGCGTCGGCCAGCGAGTCGGGGGCGCTAAAGGCGGTGGGGTCAAGTTCGGTTTGGCCGTGTATCCAGTTCCACAGCACCTCGATGTAGCTGAGGACGGTGGGAGATTCGGGTTTGGCAAAGAGCCATCGCGGCAAATCGGGTTGGATGCCGCCCCGCTGATGTTTGAGGCTGTGGATGATGTAGCCGGAAACGGCCGTTATCGCAATCACCACCGCCGACCACAACCCCCCTTGCCCAAAATCGGGGCCAAACGGCTGGCTGGGGCGCAGCAGGTAAAGCAAAATGCTCAAAAAGAGGGTTGTTACCAGCCACAAAGCCGCCGTGCCGTAGGCCGCGCCTGCCCCACGCAGCCGTCGCCACAGCTTTCGCACTGGGCTTTGCGTTTCGTGCCGCCGAATTTCTACCGCTTCGAGCAAATTGGAGACGCTGGATAAATAGGCATCGGTTGTGGCCTGGGTGTGCTGAACGGCCGTTTGCAGGCTGGTTTGCAGGGCGGTGCGCGTTTCTGCCACCAACTGCGGGTCGGCAAAGCGGAACAGCGACAACAGCGGCGCTACGCTATCGTCAAACCCGGCCAAAATCGCTGCCTCCGCTTGCCCTACAAGTTGGTTGCGTTCTTTTTTCAGCCAGTCGCCGGTAAGCTGCTTTGCCAATTTGGCCGCCAAATCGCGCAGAGTGTCGCCCCATGTTCTAATTTGGTTGATGAGTGCCACAAGCTGGTGCTGAACGGCCGTTACATCCGATGCATCCACCTGCAACCCCTCCAGCGTTGTTTTGAATTGGTCAAGCTGGCTCATCTGCTGTGGCAAATTGAGCGCGGCCAAATAAGGCTGCAGCGGTGGCGAGGCCTGCACCGTTTCCAACCCTTGTTTGAGGCCGTCCAGCAGGGTGGCAATGGGCTGTGTAACCGCCTCAAGCTGCTGGTTGATGTTGGCAACGAGGGTTTGGGCGTTTTGCACAAGCTGGGAAACGGCCGTTGAATCGGGTGCCATCGCTTGCAGCACTGTCAGTGCCTCGGTCAAATTGCCCGCCTGCACTGCCGCGCTTAGGTCGGGCAGCTTGGTGGCGGGAATGACCACCTCTTGCATTTCGCTGAGCAGCGTCGTCACCTGCTTTTGCCCTGCCTGCGCTACGCCAAAGTCGGCCAGTTCACCGGGCAAATAGGCTCCTAATTGTTTTAAGGCATCCAAACTGCTAATTTTGCGCTTGAGACCCAGTGCCACCTTTACACTGTCAATGACCGTTTCGGTGCCGACGGCGACGATGAGCATGATGGCACTGAAAATGGCGAGTCCGGCAAAAATTTGCACCACGCCGCTGGGCAAAATGTTGACCGCTTCGCTGACAACCAGTGGCGTTTGCTCAGACTGGCTGGCAACGACTAAATTGTTGCTGTCCAAGATTTGGGCGGTGACGGTGTAGCTGCCGGCCGCAGGAACGGCCGTTTGGCAGGTGTAGCTGTTGTCTTGCCCCGGCTGCAGCCCCTGAATCCCCGTCAGCAGGTCGCGGCAGGAGGCAACGGTTTGCGGTGGGGTGGCATTGTCGAGCAGGTCTACGTCAATGATGTATTGGGCATCGGCGGCGATGGGCTGCTCGCCCCCCACTTTGTAGGTGACGTTGATGCCGATTTCTTCGCCCGCCTCCACGCTGCCGGTGGGCTGGGTGATGGTGGTGATGGTGATGGCGGAGGAGGTTTGGGCATAAACGGCCGTTTGCCACCCCAGCAGCAGAACAAAAACAAGAGAAAATAGATATTTATGCATATTCATCACCTACTGCTGCATGGAGATTGGAGATTGGAGATTGTGAACCTTCATCAATCTCCAATCTCCAATCTACCTAACTCCACAGCCGATCATGTGACCGCTCATTATCCCACGATGTGGACGAGGCAAAAAAGACGGGGGCGGCGGGGTCAAGATGGGCGCGGAACAGGTCATCGTTGATGCCGCTAAACCCCAGCCCCGGCGTTTCTGGTACACGCACAAAGCCATCTTGAATGAATGGATGTGTCACCCCTTCAATCAGCTCATCCCACCACGCCACGTCCACAGCGTGGTTTTCCAGCACCAAAAAGTTTTCTGTGGCGGCAGCGCAGTGGACGTTTGCCAAGAAGGAGATGGGCGAACCGGCGTGGTGCATTGCCATCGCCACGCCATGCTCCTGCGCCAAATCGCCAATTTTCTTGGTTTCCATGATGCCGCCAGCGGTTGCCAAATCGGGGTGGATGACGGCCACGCCTTTGGCTTCCAGCAGCGGTCGAAACCCTTCCTTAAGATAAATGTCTTCGCCGGTGCAAATGGGGGTGTTGACCGCCCGCGCCAACCGCGCATACTGCTCGGTGAACTGCCACGGCACCATGTCTTCATACCACGCCAGCGAAAAGCGATCCAGCGCTTGCCCCAGCCGAATGCACGATTCGAGGTTGAGGTGGCCGAAATGGTCAACCGCCAGCGGAATTTCATACCCCACGGCCTCGCGCACGGCAGCGACATAATCCACCAAATGGGCAATACCGTTGTCGGTGATTTGGATGCCGGTGAACGGGTGCATAACGGTGTGGCTGTCGAGCATTCCCGGCGGGGCGATGAGTGTGCCGGGAATGTGGCGCAGCAGCCCAATGCCTACGTCCATTTTGAGGAATTTGAACCCCATTGCTATGCGTTCGCGCAGCCGATGCCCCATTTCCGCCCCATCGGAAACGGAGGGAGTATCGCAATAGCAAAGGATTTTGTCACGGAATTTGCCGCCTGCAAGCTGGTAGGCTGGCACGCCATACGCCTTGCCAGCTAGGTCAAACAGCGCCATTTCAATGCCGCTGACTCCACCCCCCTGCCGGCCGTGATGGCCGAACTGCTTGATTTGGCGAAAAATGGCATCAATATTGCACGGGTTTTGCCCAATGAGGCGGCTTTTGAGCATCAGGGCGTAGCTGCTGCTGGCAAGGTCGCGCACCTCGCCATAGCCGGAAATGCCCTGGTTGGTATCTATGCGGATGATGCTGGCGCTGAGGGGCAGGTCAACAAGATTGGCAATGCGGAGGTCGGTGATTTTGAGCTGGGAGGGATAGGATGCGCGTGACATTTATTCCTGGGTGGCTAAATAAAGGATGTTGCCATTGGTCATAAAAATGCGGAGCGGCGTGGGCGCAACGGCGAAATCTTCCATTTGCGCCATGGGGTCAAAGCCAGTGCTGTCGCTGGCGCGGTATTGGGCAAGAATAGTCCCGCCTTGACTGATTTGGACAATGCGGCTGCTGCCGGGGTCGGCGACAAAGATGGAGGCGTTGAGACCGCGCCCGATGATTTTGACGTGGTTGGGGGCGATAAGCGGCGTGGTCAGCCCGCCCTCTTGCAGCAGGCTGGCTTCGTCCCACTGCACGCGGCCGGTGCGGGTGTCGTAGTAGCGTAAACGGCCGTCTTTGTACACCACCACCAAACTCCCATTCTCACTGTAAATGTCAAAATCAACCGCATTGGCTAAGTCGGGGTCGTCCACAAAGCTGATGGCGCGGTCGTTGTCGTTGACGTTAAAGCCGTCGCCTTCGGGGAAATATTTCCAAATTTGCCCCGCGCCAGGATCCAGCACATAGAGCCGTTCGGCAAAGGTGGTGGCGGTGCGAGGGGTGCGCCATTCGCTGGCAAGCCCTAGCGGTACGGCGCGGGTGTCGGAGAAGTTGGGGAAGTAGGTGAGCAGCGTGCCGCTGCTGTCCAACATTGCCACGCCATCGCGGGAGACATTGAGACCGCGTGGTCGCCAAAGCAGGTCAATGATGGTGCTAACCACATGGGTACCAACCGCCTGGCCGCGAAAAACGATCTGTTCTGGGGTATCGCTGCTGAGGGTGGTGTAGCTTTCGTCGGTGGCATGGTACAGCACCTGGCCGTTGCCGCTGTCGAGAACGTCTATGCCGCCGCTGAACCCTTCACGCAGGGAAACGGCCGTTACCTGCACCCCCTCCTCATAGGTAAAAAACGGTTCTGCCACCAGCCGCGTCACCCCGTCAATCCGATCTAGCGCCACAAACGCCTCTTGCCGCATCCGGTTTACGTCGACATCGCCGGGGCGAATTGTTTCCGCTTCAGCCGCTATTCCCAGCATCAGGTTGTAATATTCGCGGGCGGCATTGACATTATCGCCCGCTTCCTCGGCCAGCACCAAATTGGCGCTCATGTCCCGCTTGAGCCGGGCAAATTCGTTGATTTCGCTGCGCTGCAAATAAACGCCAGTGACAATGATGCCAAGGATAATGGGGATCAGGATTGCCAGCAGCGTGGCGGTTAGCAGCCCTGGTTCATCGGGGTCGGCGGGGGCAGCGGTACCCGGCCGCAGCCGACTGAGCAGGTCGGCCAGCCAGCGGGTAAAACGGGAAAGACCGATGGCAGCGTCGGCCGTAGCTTGACGGGCGCTGTGTTCCACGTCAATGTCGGGCAGCTTGGGGCGGGGAATGCGGAGGGTGGGTTCGGCGCTGTCGGTGGTGGGGTTGGATTGGGCGCGTAACGGCCGTTTTGCCAAAATTTCCGGCCGTTGGTTAGGCAGCGTGGGCAGTTCGTCAGATGGTGGGGATGTGGTTGCGGCTGGCTGCGTGGGGGCAACGGCAACCGCCTCGTCGCTAAACTCAATCAGCAGCAGCCGCGCCGAATCGCTGCCTACCAGTTCCCGCAGTGCCTCCAGCCCCGTTTCCACATCCACATCTACCAGTGCCAAGGCAAGCTGGTCGCTGGGCAAATGGGCAATGCGCGGGTCGGCCAGCAGCAGCATGTCGCCCAAGTCAATTTGCTGGTGGAAGTAGCGAATGTCCAGCCCGGCAGTGCGGCCAACGGGGGTAATCCGTTCTGGTAGGCGGGCGGGCAGCCGCTCCACGCCAAATTGCCGCCCCAGCAATGCCAATGCTTCCCCGGCTTGCAGCATGTAAAGCTCGTTGTTCCGCAGCACGGCGCAGGTGATGGCACCCTCGCGGCTGGGGCCGCTTTGGCTCAGATTATGGCGCAGCAGCTTTTCGTTGGCCTCAATCAGGGCGCGGCGCAGCCCGGCGGTGACGCTGCCGCTGCTTTGGAAATAGCTTTCGTTGATGGTGGCAAGGAGGTCGAGGGTGAGAACGGCCGTTTCTTCCACTTTGCCCGTCAAGGTTAAATGGACAAACAAAAAGTCGCGGGCGCGGGAACGGTTGGCTTTTTTGGGGGCACTGGTGGCAAGGAGGCCGGGAACAGAAACGGCCGTTTGTGCCTGCCCATTCACCACATACAATTGCCCTGTAATCGCCTGAAGTTCCATAACCCCCAAGCATAGCACGACCGTTCCATAAAATAAAGAAAAGCGCACGGTCAAATGTGGAAAACAGGTTATACTTGGCTTGCTGCACTGCATCAGGGGACTGGAGATTAGAGATTGGAGATTGGGTAATCTCTAATCCACAATTGCCAATCTCCCCAAAACATCAATTCAGCGAACGCACGACGAGGAAAAGCACATGAAACTGATTATTGCCGGGGAACTCCCGTTTATTGACGAGATTGGCACCCTTTGTTTGCAGGCTGGGCATGACACCCACATCTTTCTGGTAGAGGATTTTATAGGTGCCCTTGAAAGCGGCTATGAGATGGATAATCTGGCCGATGCCGACATTGTGATTGAGTGCCACAACGAATCTGCTGCCACCAAACATGAGTTGCTGCTGGCCTTGAGCAGCGTAGTGTCGCCCCAAACGCTCATTTTGTCATCGGTG
>JAGQGA010000157.1 GCA_020432595.1 Anaerolineales bacterium
GCCGTTCGTCACACCGAAAAAGTGCTAGAACATGTGGAAACGATTGTCGCCATTGAGATGCTGGCGGCGGCACAGGGAATTGATTTGCGCTGGCGGCGGGAGGGTGAACGGCCGTTGGGGAAAGGAACGGCCGTTGCTTACCAGCTCATCCGCGAAAAGGTCCCGTTTCTCAGCGACGACACCGTGCTTGCTACCCACATCGAAGCCGTGCGCCAGCTCGTTGCTTCTGGCACCATTAAGCGAGCCGTGGAAGCGGCGATTGAGTAAAGGGAATGGAACGCAGATTGACCTGATTTACCTGATAAAAATCAGTTGAATCAGGTAAATCTGCGTCCTATTCTTCCCGAAGAAGGAGAGAGGAATGAGTTGTCCATTAACGGCCGTTTCGGCCGCCTTTGACCCGCTAGATTTGCAAAACCCGTTTCCCTTGTTACAGCAAGCCCGCGCCGAGGAGCCTGTTTTTTACAACGACGACATCGGCTATTGGGTTGTCACCCGCTACGACGACATCAAGGCCATCTTCCACGATCACGACACCTTCACCGCCGCCAACACCATCACCCCCATCCTCCCCTTTTCTGATGCCGTGCGAACCATGCTGCAAGCGGGCAATTACACCCCCGTGCCGGTGCTGTCCAACAACGTGCCGCCCGGCCACACCCGCATTCGCAAGTTGGTCAACCGGCTCTTTTTGCCGCGCCGAATGCGTGATTTTGCCCCAGCCATTCGCCAGCTTGCCCGCCGCCGTCTGGCCTCCTTTATTGATCAAGGAGAGGCAGACATCGTGGCGGCGTTAACCTATGAGTTTCCAGCACTGGTGCTGTTTCATGTGCTGGGCGTGCCGGATGAGGATGTGGCGCGGGTAAAGGCGTGGGCAGGGAATCGGATTGAACTGTATTACGGCCGGCCGACCCCCGCCGAGCAAGTTGAGCGCACGCAAAACCTCGTTCCCTTTTGGCATTACGTGGTGGCACTGGTGCAGCGCAAGCTGGCAAACCTGGCCGACGATTTGACCAGCGACTTGATTCGGATGCGGAATGGGGACGATGCCGTGCTGACCATCAACGAAATTGCCAGTTGCATGATTACGCTGCTGGTGGCCGGGCATGAAACCACCACCTCGCAAATGGGCAACAGCCTGCTCCACCTGCTGCAAAACCGCGCCAAGTGGGAACAGCTATGCGCCACGCCAAACCTGATTCCGCAGGCGGTGGAAGAAATGCTGCGCTATGACCCATCAGTTTGCACCTGGCGGCGGTTTGTGGCTCGGTCTACGGTGATTAATGGGGTGGACATTCCGGCCGGCGCCAATTTGCTGCTCATGCTCAACTCCGCCAATCGGGATGAGACAATCTTCCCGCAGCCGGACGAGATTGTGTTTGACCGCCCCAATGTGAAAGACCATTTGGCTTTTGGCTATGGCATTCACTATTGCGTCGGCGCACCGTTGGCGCGGCTGGAAATGGAGGTGCTGCTGGAAGAAATGACCCGCCACCTGCCATCGCTGCGGCTGCTGCCAAACCAACAGGTGGGGTACACGCGCAACATTTCGTTCCGTGGCCCGGTTTCGCTGCGGCTGGCGTGGGATGAACGGGAGATCGGAGATTAGAAATTGGAGATTGGGAGATTGAGAAATTAGGAGACCACTTGGTTTTACTGAATACTGTCTACTGAAAACCGATTACAGTAGACAAGGAGGGTAGCGTTGAAAAAGATACCGGAAAAATTGGTTGAGTGTAGCATCCGGTGGCGTACACCCATGAGGGGACAAGTGACGCTCCGTTTGAGGCAATGTTGCTGGATGAGCGCGTAGGCGGGTTAACGGCCGAAACCCTAACACCCATCGTGCGTCAGGTAACGGGAAACCCAACCGCCGTGCCGGGGGCGTGGGCGATTGAGCCCATGAGCGGTGGCTGGGGCGGCGCGGTGGGCGGCACGGCACTATACCGGGTACACGGGGTCGGCTGGTCGCTGGTGCTAAAGGTGCTGTATGAGCGTCCTGATGAGCCAGTGGATGCGCCCGTTTACTGGAAACGGGAGTTTGATCTGTACCGTTCTGGTCTGCTGGCGCAACTGCCGCCAACGGGGCTGCGTTCGCCCACTGTTTATGCAACGGCCGAATTTCCTGAAGCGTGCTGGGTGTGGCTGGCCGATATTGCCGAAGAGAAACCCCACTGGACGTTTGATGATTATCATTTGGTGGCGCGGCGGCTGGGGCAATTTAATGGGGCCTACCTGACGGGTTGGCCCATTCCAACGGCACCGTGGCTGAATGTGCATTTCCACAACCGGCTGTTGGAGCCGCTGCCGGAGACGTTTGCACGGTTGGATGAGGGGTTGAAACGGCCGTTAATTCAACGCGCCCTGCCTCTCAGCGAGAAAGAGGCCATTCTCGCCATTTGGCAAGAGGCACCGCGCTATGCCGAGGTGCTGACGAAACTGCCGCAAACCTTGTGCCACAACGACGCTTTTCGGCGCAATATGTTCCACAGCGACAACGAAACCATCCTCATTGATTGGGCATTGGCTGGTCGTGGGGCAGTTGGGGAGGAATTGGTGGCACTGGTCGCTATCTCGCTCTATCTGGACTCAGCGTTATGGGCTGATTTGGCACAGTTTGACCAGGCGGTATTTGATGGATACGTGGCAGGGCTGCGTGATGCGGGCTGGCCGGGAGAGGCACGGTTGGCGCGGCTGGGGTATTTGTGTGCGATGGTGCTGCGAGGGCTGGCGGGGGTGCGGCAAGATGTGGGGATGCTGCTGGATGAACACAACCCGATGCTACGACAGCGTGAACAGGATTTGGGCAGCAAAGAGGCGGTGGCCGACTTTATGGCTGATGTGCGTCGCTTTCGGCTGCTGCAAATGGCGGATGAGGCGCGGCGGCTGCTAGTACCTTGACGATGAAATTCTTGTATGCAAAACAAGAACTGGCACAGAGTGACACAGAGATAGGAGGGAGGTTCACAGAGGATGACTTGTTGCTTCTCTGTGAACCTCTGTGTAACCTTTTTGGTTCTGGCTCGTCTAGGCTATGGTAATTGCTAAACACGGTTTCCCTGTTCAGCGCAGAGACTTTAAGGTTGCTCCAGTGCATACAGCAAATACGGCCCTATTTCATCCACCCCCTCGCGCTCAAACTTCATCCCGATGCGTTCGGCTACCTTGATGGAGGCTGTGTTGCCGGGCGTAATCAGGCAAACGAGGCGCGTTTGCCCTAGCGTGGTGCGGGCATAGTTAGCAATGGCTTGGGCGGCTTCGGTGGCTAACCCTTGGTGCCAAAATGCTTTATCGAGCAGATACGCCACCTCAACCTCAAACTGGCCGTCTAGCGTCCACGGCAGCAGCCCGCAACGGCCGATAAATTGCCCCGTTTCCTTGTAAATGGTTGCCCACAAACCCAGTTCTGGGTGTTCGGGGTGGCCGTGGAGAAACCATTCCAGTTCTTCCTTTGTTTCCTCATAGGTCAGCGTGCCTTCGGGGAAATAGCGGCGAATGTCGGGATCGCGGTAAAGAGCGGCCAGGTTGTCTAAGTCGCCCATTTCCAAGTGACGAAGCAAAAGCCGGTTGGTTTCCAAAATTTTCATCTTGTTGTCTCTTCACTTACGGGCTGCCTTAGCTCGATTGTATTGCCGTCGGGGTCAGCAATGCCTGCGTACCGGGTGCCGTTGGCGGTGTTGATGGGTTGGGTGATGGTGCCGCCGTGGGAAACGGCCGTTTCCACCACCCACGCTATATCAGACACGGCAAAACTAAACTGCTGCCGATTTTTCTCAGCCTGAATTTGCAGAAAGTCGTTGGGGCAAAAAACCAACTGTAATCCTGCCAGTTGCCCACGGTATAGTGTAGTCCCAAACGCAGCGAAGGGGTGCAGATCGGCGGCAAAAACGGCGTTGTAAAATTGCACCATCTGCGTCACGTCAACGGCGGCAATGGTGATACCTGCTAGTTCAATATGGGGTTGATCCATACAGTTATCCTTTTTGAGGTCATTGTAGCGGATTTATTTGTTTTTGTGTTGTTGGCAATAAAAAAACGGCCGTTTACACAAACGGCCGTTTTTACATCCAATACAGTTGCCAGACAGCTTACTTAGCTGCTAATCATTATCCTTGCCACCACCCTTGTCATCATTGTGGTCGTCGTCATTATCATTGTCGTTGCTCCCCCCATGATCATCATCATTGTCGTTGTCATTATCGTGGTTGCCGCCACCGGAGCCACTGTTGTCGTCGTTGTCGTTGCTGTCATTATCATGGCTGCTGCCAGAACCACTATTGTCAGAGCCGGAACCACTGTTGTTATCACTGCTGCCGCTGCTGCCAGAGCCGCTGTTGTCTGAGCTAGAGCCGCTGTTATCTGAACCAGAACCACTGCTGCCGGAACTGCTGTTGCTGCTGCGATCATCGCTACCGCTGCCGGAGCCGCTGTTATCATCATCGTTGTCATTGCTGCTGCCAGAACCACGGTTGTCGTTGTCATTACGATTATCGTTATCGTTACTGTTGTCGTTGTTATTGCTGTTATCGTTGTCGTTACGATTATCGTTATCGTTGCTGTTATCGTCGTTGTCGTTACGATTGTCGTTATCGTTGCTGTTGTCGTCGTTGTCGTTGCTGTTGTCGTTAGTGACAACGAATGCTGCATCGTTAGCCTGGATAGGTGGGGTGGTGGTTAGCAGAGAACGGCCGTTTTCCCCGTCCCCTTGCGCCATATCACCAGCAACCGTGTCACTGCTTTGGCTGGCTGGGGCAGAAACGGCCGTTTCCCGTGCCGGCAGAGCCAATCCCGACTGCTTCTCTGCTCCTATCGTCAACGCCTGCTGCACCGTCAGTGCCGTGTCGCGCCAGGTGTAAAGCACATCCCCTGGCTCACTGGCCGCAACCGAACTGGTTAGCGTGGACAGCAGCAGATACAAACTAAACAGCGTCACCCCCGCTGCCGGTAAAACAAAGATAGGTAATTTCAACCGATGCCAAAAAGCGTGAAAATTTGTCATGATAACCTCCAAATCAACTCAAAAGATCGTTCTGTCCTTTAAGTGATCGTTGGTAACAAAAAGTAACGGGCAATTTGGCGAATTTTAGAAATTGGTTTGGTGGCAAAATAGCCGATGACGGAAGGCGAGGGCGGTTGGTCGCCCGTGTTCGTCTATTCCCGTGCTGTCCCCGCCAACTGCTTCATCCCCACGTCCAGCGTTTGCAGCGAAAGCAGGATAAACGTTTTGCGGGTTGAGCCAAACTCGCCTAACCCCAGCAGACATGCCTGCTGAAAGCGGCCGGTAGTGTCGGGCAGTTCGGCACAAGGCAATGCTTGCAGCATTTGGCTTAGGGCATGGGCACCACGGGCATCATTTCCGCGAGCAAAATAATGGGTGGCACGTTCAGCCCAGTTGACAATTTCAGGTAGCTCCAGCCGTTTGGCTGGTTTTTCCAGGGAAAGAATGGCTTGCACAACGGCCGTTTCCATTCCCGCCCGCATCGCCCGCCACTGCTGCAAATAATACCGCTCATCCCCCACAATCCGCGCCAGTGCCAGCCCAATCTCCCCCCGCAGCACCTCCACGTCTTCCGGCATTTCCGCCGATGGCAAATGCGCCAAAAATTGGGAGTGGTGCAGCAGGGCAAACAAATCGTCAATCGCCTCCGCTGCCCGCAGCTTGCCCAGTGCCGAGACAAACGCCAGCTTAAACCGTTCATTGGGTGCGTCACGCAGCTTTTGCAGCAGCACCGGAACGCTTTCCGCATCGTCCAGCATTGCCAAAGCGCGGGCGCTGTTGGCTTCCAGGAACCAGTAGCCGGAAACAAGCGACTGGCGTAGCGGCGGGATGGCGCGTTTGTCCCCCAATCGCCCCAGCGCCCGCGCCGCCACCATGCTCAATTCTGATGCCGGTTTGTGCAGCACATCCAGCAGCGCATCCACCAATTCCGGTTGGGCGGGCATTCGGCCAATGGCCTGAATCGCCTCAAAACGAACGTTGAAGCTGGGGTCGGCCAACGCTTCCAGCAGCTCCTGGGTGCTGAGCGGGTTTTTGGTTTCGCCCATGCGCTCGGTCGTTGTCATGCGGGCTTGCTCATCCCCGGCAAAGTAATGTTGAATGAGCAGCCCCAGCGAGCGGGCGGTGTCGAGCCGCAGAAACATCCCGGCAAAGCGGCGCAGCGTGGTTTCGTTTTCTTCCGGCAGCCGGGAGACGGTGGCAATTGCCAGGGTCAGAAAGATGATGCTGAGGAAAAAGAGGGGGGTGTAGGCATCAAGGGTAAAGAGGAGCCAGTGGGTATTAATGGCTTTGCCCCAGTTGAGCAGCATCCCGGCGAAGAGGGGGCCGATGCCGTTCATGCTGCTGTACCAAGCGTAATAAACGGCCGTATAACTCGCCTTTTGTTCGTCCGGTACGGCGTGGACATAGAGGTAACGCGCCCAGCTAATTTGCCAGGCCAGGGTGGCGACACCCACGAAAAAGGCGATGAACATGGCGAGTGGGGCGCTGGCGTTGCTGTGGCGCGGCAGCAAAAACCAGGCGATGGGGAGCAGCAGCGTTAGCACCAGGCTGCTTTGCATAACGGGTTTGCTGCCGTAGCGGTCTGTTGCCCACCCCCACAGGTAGGAGGTGAGCAGGGAACCGACATAGGTGCCAATGCTCAACAGCACGACTACGCCGTCGCTGAGGCCGATTTGTTCTTTCATAAAGAGGGGGATGAAGGCAATAACGGCCGTTCCGCCCATGGAAGCCAACCCCAAAGCGATGAGAAATTGGACAAAACGGCGGTCAGAAACGGCCGTTTTCATCCCCGCCACGTGATCCTGAAACCGACTCGTTCCTGCCGCCAATCGCGCCGCCGGGGATTCGCCCGGCACCTGGGTATATGCCGCCACCCCCAGCAGCCCGATCACCACCCCCACTGCCAGCAGTAGCATAAACCGTCCCAGCCCCGTCTGGCTGTCAATCACATATCCCGCCGCCAGCGTCACCCCAATCCCCGCCACCGTCATGACCATGCTGTCAATGGCGGCAAACTTGCCGCGAATGCTGTTGGGAATCGCTTCCTTCATCCACGGGTTGCTGCCCGTTTCGGCAATGGCGCGGCACAGCCCAAACGCCCCAATCACCAGTGCCGCCCAGTAGAAGGCGCTGCCAGCGCCAAAGCGGGCAATGACGGCCGGGGTAAACAGCAGCATCGAGATTGCCACTTTCCGCAGCCCCCAGAAGGTGACAAAGGTACGTTTGTAGCCAAAGCGCGTCACCCACGGGGCGATAAACGGAGCCACCAGCCCGCAAAATGGGATGAGCGCCAGCATAAACCCAATTTGGGCGTTGTCCAGCCCCAGCTCGTCGAGGAAGAGAATAAAGACGGAGCCAGCAAAGGTGAGGTAAACAAAGCCGGTGTTGAGAATATCGGCCGTTACCATCCACGGGAGCTTGCGAATTTTTTCAACGTCTGAAAGTGCCATAGGTTCGGTAAACGGTAAACAGTAAACAGTTATCGGTAATTAGTCGGGTAGTATAGCTTACTATTTACAGGGGTGAAGCCTGTTTTGGTGTTGCGAGTGGTAGGGGCGGGATGACCGGGGGTAATACTGGCAATGCTGTTGGCTTTTTCTCCCGGTCGTCTCGCCCTTTCTTCGCCGTTTATGGTCTAGACAAAGGCGAGACGGCGCGGAGAAAATCAGCTTTGCCTCTGTTTGCACCTATCCGCGCCATCCCACCCCTACCCTACGTTGCAAAAGATTATAGATTCTACCGATACACTTGGGGGCGGTGGCGCAGGGCGTGGTCGAAGAGGTGGGGGCGGTCGTCAGCCAGGATGTCATAGAGGTCGGGGAGGCGGCCGCGCCGTTCCATGAAGCCGATGAGGGACTGCAGTCGGTCGCTGTGGCGGTTGCCTTCCAGGTCATCATGCACCACGCCGAGGGCAAAACAAAGCTCTTTGAGTTCGTCGGCGTTGTAGGCTTGTTGAAGCAGCCGCAGCAGTTCCTGGCGGGTTAGCCCGGCGGGATGGCGGCTGGCGGGGTCTTCGATGCCGTCCAAAAGCTGGCGCACGTTGATGGGGGCGGTGAGGCCGGGCAAGATTTGTTCGCGGATGTTGTTTTGTTCCAGCACCAGCAAATGTTGGTAGGGGACGACCACGCCGGGGTGGCCGGGGATGGGGACTTGCTCGGTGGGTTTGGTGCCGGTGATGCTTTCGTGGATGCTGTCGAAGGTGAAGCGGAGCATGGAGAGGAATTCCCGTTTACGGCCGTTTCCGCGCACCCAAATCTCCATCTTCCTGTCCTCAATATCGGCCTTGATCAACGCTTGAAGCTGGTCGTAGGCCAGCACCACGCCGGTGCGCCAGGCGAGCGGACGGCCGTTTTGCTGGCAGATGCGCGGGTGCTGCCGCACCATAAAGCGGTGGAGGATGCTGTGGGGCAAGATGGCGTAATGGTATTCAAACGCCAGCGCGTCGCCATCGTCCCAGGGGAAGGGGGGTTCCTCGACGGGGAGCAGATCGGGGACGAGGTAGCGGCTGCCCCCTTCAAAGGGGTAGGCCAGCTCAAACTTTTCCATCATTTGCAGGATGAAATGGTGGCGTTCGGGCGGGTAGGCGGCGGGGTTGAGCAGTTGCCCCAACTGCTGGCGCGGCAGCACGCCCCCCTGCTGTGCCAATGCCGGGGCGTTGATGAGGGTGTAGACCCCGCGTGTGACCCATTCGGGGTTGAGGATGTTGGTGTCGCGCACGCGGTCGTCGTCCTGAAAGTTGAGCAGCACGCCGAGGTCGTGGAGAAAGCGGATGAGGGTGCGCTGGCTGGTGTCGTGGTCAACTTCGTGGCGTTGGCAAAGCTGCTGGTATTCGTGGTAGAGCAGATAGTCGCGCTCTTTTTGCAGCGTTTCCAGCTCACTTTTGACGGCGTACCAACTGGCGGGGAAGGGGGTGTCTACGTGGTCTAGCTGGGCAAGCTGCTGCTGGATGGCGACCTTGAGATCGGCGATGCCCGCGCCGGTGCGGGCGGAGGTGGCGACAAAGCCAACGATGGAGGGGTATTTTTGCAGCAGCCCGCGCCGGTTGAGGTCGAGGTGGTGCTGGTCGCTTTTGTTGAGGACGATGAGGATGGGGGCATCGGCGGCAAAGCTGCGGATGAGCGCCAGCCAATATTCGACGCGGCTAGGCGCTTCCCCCTGGCGCACGTCCAGCACCAGCAGATAGAGGCTGCGCCGGGTGAGGAAAAATTGGTGGGTGGCGTGCATAATTTCCTGCCCGCCAAAATCCCAGATGTTAAGCTGGATGTCAGCCGTCTTGTCCCCGCGCTTCACCGGCAGCGTCCACGGGGTAATGGCGATCCCTTCGGTTTTGTTTTCGTGGGGGTTGTAGCGGTTGTGGCACAGTTGCTGTACCAGCGAGGTTTTGCCCACGCCCCCTTCGCCCACCAAAATGAGCTTGGCTTCGTTGAGCGACCGGCGGTCTGCCGCCCCCTGCTTTTGCCAAAAGCTGAGGATGGCCTGCGGATTATTTACTTCTTGGCAAATTTCCGGCGGAATCAGCAGCTTGGGATTGTCTTGGAGACCTAGCCCTTGCAATTGGGAGAGTTGGCCGATTTCGGGGGGTAGCTGGGTGAGGTTGTTTTGCCTCAGGTATAGCCCTTGCAATTGGGAGAGTTGGCCGATTTCGGG
>JAGQGA010000158.1 GCA_020432595.1 Anaerolineales bacterium
AATGGGGTGCAACACCGCCGGAGAACTGTGGCCGGAAACGTTGGCCGAGGTGCAGGCGTGGTTTCAAAATGGAGCCAGCGAACAGGATATGCCGGCGATGGCGCGGGCGATGCAAACCGTTTTGCCCGATGTGGCCTTCAAGCGCATTACCTCCCACCGCTGCATCGTCACCTACACGCCGTCGGGCTACCCCACCATTGACCATGCGCCGGGGGATGAAAACGGCCGTTTATTTGTCGCCACCGGCGGCAATGGCAGCAGTGCCCAGGGAGCCGACACGCTGGGTTTGTTGGCGGCTGGTTTTATGTTTGACGGCCGCTGGCTGGACGATCTGCCCCGTGAGCCGTTTTTGGCAACCAATAAATGGGGCAAGGGGAAAGAGAACCCGTCCAAGGCACAAGTTCGCGCCGCGCAGTTGGCAGCACAACAGGGAGAGTAGGGCGTAACAAAAACGGCTACTCCCTCCTCCTAACAATAATATGATGAACCGATTACAACAGTTGGCTAAATTAGAAGGGCATTGGCAGGGACTTAACCAGCTTTGGTTGTCGCCCAATGACCCGGTGAGAGAGTCGGAAACGGCCGTTTCTGTTACCAACACCGGCCAGGACAACTTTGTTACCCTGGCCTACACCTGGGCCGATGCGGGCAAGCCGCAAGACGGGCTGCTGCTCATTGGGCAAGCGAATGAGGGCATTCAGGCCGTTTGGGTGGATTCGTGGCACATGGGCAAGCAGATGATGCTATGTCATGGTGAGGTAACGGCCAACGGTGGCGTTTCCGTGCGCGGTAGCTATGCCGCCCCACCTGACCCAGACTGGGGATGGCGGATTGATGTGGAGCCAGAGGAAAACGGCCGTTTTCGCCTGCTCATGTATAACATCACGCCCCATGGTGAGGAGATGTTGGCGGTAACGGCCATTTATACCCGTTAAAAATCAGAATAGGCTTGGCCTTACGGCTGCACATCGCTGGACGGGTTCGCCATATCTAATCCCAGCAGCTCAGCCCCCTCAGAAATGCCCCCTTTGTGGGTCTGCTGGTTAAATTGCACCATTTTCTGCGTCATCCAGGCGATAACTGGCTTTAGCGGGGAATGGATCAGCCGCATTTTGAGTTTGCCTTCCCAATAATGCCTAAAGTATTGGTGATGCCAGCGCCAGCGCAGCAGGGCGTAATAAGGAGCCAGTAGCCAATGCCCCTGCGAACGGCCGACAAACAAAATGTCGTTGATGTCTGACATCACCTGCGCCTCGGCATCGCTGACCCAGGGGGTGTTGCCCCGGTTCAAATCCATATCGCACCACCCTTCCTGCTGTTCGGGCGGCACATACCCCATTTCCAGTGCCTTCGGCCACAGCGGGGTGCCGGGATA
Organism: Anaerolineales bacterium; assembly: GCA_020432595.1. Next base: position 1,376 of record JAGQGA010000158.1, read on the forward strand.
GGGCATGTAAACACAGACAGAGCAGCGCACCTTCTCGCTCATTTCTGACAGGGTTTCAATGCACATAAAGGTGTCGCGTCGTTCCGCGTCGGTTTCTTCGGGCAGCCCCACAATAAAGGAGCAGTTCGCTTCAATGTGGGGGGCATATTTGACCAGATTGCCAATCCCCCACGCAATTTGCTCCGCTTTTTGATCCTTGGTCATGCGATCCAGCACTATTTGGTTAGCCGACTCGACGCCGATGTTGACCCATTGACACCCCGTTTTTACCATCCACTGCACAAATTCCGGCTTGAGCAACTGCACCCGCACCTGCCCGCTCCAGGGCAACCCCACTTTTTCCACCAACTGCTGCATCGGTTTGATGCGGCCAAACAAATAATCATCGGCATAATCAATGGCCTCAACCTGATAATTTTCTTGCAGCCAGCCGATTTGGTTGAGGATAAATTCATCGGAGTGCTGCCGCCAAGTGCGCTTCATGACGACTTCGTTGTAGCAAAAGCCGCAGCGGAAGGGGCAACCGCGTGAAATATAGACGGGAATGGCTCGCGTGTAGGGGCCGCTGGGGATGAGATAGGCCTCAACGTCTGGCAGCAAATCCCAGCGTGGGGTGTAGTCGTCAAGGTCTTGGATAAACGGCCGTTCCCGATAAAACATCGGAAAACCATCTTCCGCTCGCTTAAACGCCAGCCCCGCCACCGCCGCCCAATTTTGCGGCACACGCCCCGCCAGCATCAGCGCCAGCTCCTGCGCCGTTTCTTCCCCTTCGTTCACCACCACAAAATCAACATATTCTTCTTTGAGAACCTCGTTGGGCATGATGGTGGCGTGAACACCGCCCCACACCACCGGAATGCCCAGGGCGTGAACCTGCCTAGAGGCCTCAATGGTGGGGCGCAGTTGGGGGCCGGTGATGGTACTGAAGCCAACGAATAACGGCCGTTCTTCCGCCACCAACGCCACAAACGCATCTACAAACACCTCTGTCTCATGAAACAGCCGACAGCGAAACCCCATCTTCTCTAAGGCATCCGCCACATACATAATGCCAAAAGGAGGGTACATGTCCCGATGGTTGCGAAAATTGATGAGGAAAATCGTGTTGGAGGCATCGGTTGCTTGCTGCGGCAAAGAATCGGGGCGAATTTGGACATCATTCAGCGAAATTAAGGAGCCATTCATAGCTTCAACCACCTTTCTAACCTTCTTAGTCAATAATATAGCCACTCTTTAATATTGACGAAAGAAATCAACAACAATCATCATGGGCGGCTAATAATGCGTTAAATCTCCCGTCTGTTTGAGGTGGCGCACGGCAACACGCATGGCCCAGAGCGAGAGGGGGAGAAAAACGGCCGTAAATGCCAACAGCACCACCACATCCAGCCACCGTTCCGCCAAACTTTCGCCGCGCATCAGTGCCCCGCGCAGCGCCCGCAGCGCATAGGTAAACGGCAGCAGATGGGAAACTAACCGCAGCCAGGGGGGGAATAAATCAATGGGGAAAAAGACCCCGCTAAATACATAGGCTACCGAATTAATCAACCAGTTCATCGGGTCGCCCCGCTTATACACCACCACAAACGCCGCCGAAGCCACCCCATAGCTCAACAGGCAAACCAGGCTAATCAGCAGCACTACCCACGCCGTTGCCCAATTGGCCTGGGAAAAATCGGCTCCTACGGCCCAGCCCACGCCCAGTTGAATTAGCACCAGCAGCGTGCCTTCAATTAACGCCCAGGAGGAAGGGCCAAGCAGCGACAGCGTGACGGGGGTGGCGGTTGCCAGCAGTGGCTCAATGGTGCCGCGCAGCATTTCGTCCCGCAAGTTGGCGGAAAAAGCGTGGCTGGCAAGCTCCAAAAAGCGGGCGAACGCGCCGCCAATGATTAAAAAGGTAAAATAGGTGCCGCCTTCAATTTGGCTGCTGCCGTTGGCACGCAGCAGCCGATCCAGAAAGAAAAAGAGCAGCACCGAAATAACCGCGCCCAGATAGCGGGTAATGAAGTTGAGCTTGTAGGACCAGGCCAGCCGCAAATAATGGCTGGTGAGGATGAAGAGCTTACCCATGCCTCTCTCAATTAGCCGATGGCTGGCTAAAGTGCGCCACAATGCGGCGCAGCGATTCGTCATCAACGCGACGGTAGGTTTCAATACGGCCGTTTACCGCCGCCACCCCCTGCATCACCGCCAGCCAGTTGGCCTCATCGGTCAGCGTCAGATCAAACGCCGTTGTGGCAACGCCGGCCGAAACCTTTGCCACCGCCTCAATGCTGGGGCTGGCCTGCCATTGCGCCACCATCGCCGCCACATCCCCAGCCACCACCACCCGATAGACAGCCCGGCGCGGCAGCAAGGTGCCTAGTTCGGCTGGGGTTCCCACCACCCGAAGCTGGCCGTCGGTCAAAATAACCACTCGGTCGCAAAAGTTGTCCATTTCATATAGCTCGTGGCTGATAAACACAACCGTCTTTTTTTGCCGCCCCACCAGTTCGGTTTTGATTAGCTCCTTGACAAAATCGCTGGTCTGCACGTCCATGCTCTTGGTCGGTTCATCCAGCAGCAGCACGGCGGGATCGTGGATGAGCGCCCGCGCCATGTTGAGCCGCTGCATTTGCCCGGTGGAAAAGGATTGGACGGGGGCGTGGGTTTTGTGCGCCAGCCCAAACAAATCAAGCACGCTTTGGATGTGGTGGGGGATGGCCGAGCGGGGCATGTTTTGCATGGCGGCGTAAAATTGGAGGTTTTGGCTGGCGGTTAAACGGCCGTAAAACGACCGCTCATCAGCCGTCACCAGCCCAATCGAGGCCCGCACCTGCATCTCTTGCCGCACCACATCATAGCCATTGACAACGGCCGTTCCTCGGCTGGGAGCCAGCAAGGTCGCCAGCATCCGCACAATGGTGCTTTTGCCCGCCCCATTGGGGCCAAACAGCCCAAACAGTTCCCCCGCCTGCACTTCCAACGACACGTCGCGCACTGCCTCGACCTGTCGGCCGGCGCTGCCATACGTTTTGCCCAAATTTTTGAGCGCGATCATTGGGTTCATAGTCAAGAATGAGTATAATCTCGTTCGTGAACAAGGCCAAACAAACGGCAACAACCCCTCAGCTATTTCATCCCGACTATGTGGCACGCCTCATTGTGAGCCTCTTCATCTTTTTCCTAACGCGCTACGCTGTTACCTACGGAGCCGGTTCTGACCCACGCTATACGCTCATCGTTGCTCAATCTATTTTGGACAATGGCACTGTGCAGCTTAACGGCTACCAGGACAAGGAAATTTGGGGCGCACCGGCTGATTTTGACGGCAATATCAATATTCTCAAGGTAAACGGCCGTTATTACAACTACTTCCCCGTCGGCCCCTCCCTGCTCAGTCTCCCCTTTGTCATCCTCACCAAGACCGTGGGCTGGGACATGCTGCAGGCGCAGGACAACATCAACGCCCAGCGGCTGCTCGCCTCGTTTTCGGCCATCGCCGTGTTTTGGATTCTCTACCACATCAGCCGCGTCTATTTGCCGCACCGGGACAGCCTGCTGCTAACGGCCGTTTCCCTCTTTGGCACCACCCTCATCAGCACCCTTGGCGTGGCCTGGTGGAGCATCAACCTCAGCGTCATTTTTATCAGCCTTGCCCTGCTCCTGCTGGTGCGCTACGATAGCGGCCAAGCGATCTCAGTGCAACCGTGGCTACTGGGCAGCCTGCTATTCTTGGCCTATTTCACCCGCGCCGCTGCCGCTGCCTTTATTGCCCCCGCGCTGCTTTATTTGGCCTGGAAAGATTGGCGACAAATGGCAAAAACGGCCGTTATCGCCGCCACCCTCCTCGCCCTTTTTCTTCTCTGGTCCCAGCGCGAATTTGGCACCTGGCTCCCCATTTACTACAGCGCCGTGCGGCTGCAAATTGCCCGCCCCCCCATCTGGCTGGCGCTACTAGGGCATCTGTTTAGCTCAGCACGCGGACTGTTTGTTTTTAGCCCCTTCTTTCTGCTGCTCATCCCCGGCCTGTGGCTGCTGCGAAGGCAAGCGCGGCCGCCGCTGCTGTGGCTGTGCCTCGCTTGGCTGGCCCTCCATCTGTACGTCTCCTCACGCGGCACCAACTGGTGGGGCGGTGACTCCTTTGGCCCGCGTATTCTCACCGAACTGGTGCTGCCGCTCACGCTTTTGCTGGTTTGGGCATGGCGCGAAGGGCGAACGTTGCTGTCTCCGCGCCAGCAACGAGGGTGGCTGGGGCTATATGGGCTGCTGGGTTTAACGGCCGTTTTTATCCACAGCTACCAAGGACTCTACAACTACAGCACCATCCTCTGGAACGAAGTCACACAGGAATACCCCGTGCCGCCGTTCACCCCCCGGCATGGCGACCTGTTTAACTGGCGTTATCCCCAAGTTTTGGCAAGCAACGCCATGCTCTGCGCGGTGGATCGGGAGCGAGCAGCCGCTATTTTGGCGCAGCAATCCCCGCTTGCCCCCTACGAATGGGGTTCGCCCTTGCCGTTTGACTCTGCTGCAACCAGCTACGCCCTGCTGGCGGCGCAGCGCGACCAGCCCACCGCCACGTTGCAACTGCCCGCCCTGTTTGTCGGCTGGGAGCCGGTGGACAATGACCGAGCGCCGTATCGCACCACGCAATGTGACCAAATCGCGGTTTATCTGCGGCTAACGGCCGTTCCCACCACCCCCACCACCCTCCTCATCCGCGCCTCGGCCTTTGGCAGCCAGCGGGCTGTTGTCGCGCTTAATGGGCAGCCGGTGGGGGAAATGCACTTTACCCAACAGCCCAAATTGGCGGCAGAAACGGCCGTTTTGCCCCTCGCCTCCGCGCTCCTTCGCCCCAACGCCGTCAACAAGCTATCCATCAGCCTGCCCGATGCCCACCGCGCCAAAGTAAACGACCCCACCCGACTGTCGCTGGCAATTGCCGACATGAGTATTTGCCCCGTTGATGTTGCCGCAACCAGCACAGACACGTATAACTGTCCCAGCATCAGCAATGAGTAACTGCCTATGAAAACAACCCCTTTGCATGACTTGACCGCCGAGGAAGCCTTTCTTTGGCACTGCGCCCTCGCTTGGCGCACCCCCACGCCCGAACTCATTCCTGTGGGGCTAGATTGGCAGCGGGTGGCGGCGATGGGACAGTTTAACCGCATGGAGACGCTGCTGTGCCGGGTGTTAACGGCCGTTAATCACCTCGATACCCTCCCCGCCGCCGCCCTCGCCCCGCTGCAAACGGGCGCGGCCAAATTTGCCCAAAACGCCGCCATCATGGGCGACTCCCTCCACGACTATTTGAACCACGCTGCCGAACGCGGCATTGAAACGGCCGTTCTCAAGGGGCTTTCCGTCTCCATCAACACCTACGGCGACCCCGCCATGCGCCCTGGCGGCGACATAGACATTCTGGTGCGGCAAAAAGACGTGGCCGCCAGCTTGGAAATCCTAGACGTGATGGAAATCGGCCAAAATTGGCCCAACCTAATGGACGACCGCTATTATGCGCGCCACCACCTGCACCAACAGCGCTGCACCCCCGACCTCAAGCTGTGGTACGAAATCCACTGGGCGCTTGACCACCCGCTGACGCGGCTGACCATTGATTATGCAGCCATGATGGATCGCGCTACGGCCGGCACGCTGCTGGGCGCACCCGTGCAGGATTTGTCGGTGGCGGACAATTTGATCGCCCTGACGGTTCATCTGGTCAAACACGCCGTCTATCTGCCCGCCGTTCTCCACCGCCCCGATCTAGCGCGGATCATCCTGGCGGATGGCATGTTGATGTATTTTCTGGACGTGGCGGAGCTAATCAAGCAGCATGAAAAAGACATAGATTGGCAGCAGTTGGTCACGCTCTGCCGCGCCTATGGCACGGTGGAGATGATGGGGGCGGTGCTAACGGTTTGCCGCCAGCTTCTTGAAACCCCCGTGCCGGAATGGGTCATTGCCGCATTACCCATTTTGCCTGCCAACCGAATTAAGCAGGTGGTGATGGACAAGCTGGTGGCGCACGAAACGGCCGTTCACCTCGGCCAGCAGCCAAGCCGCCTGTGGAATTTTTTGCTCATTACCAACGGCGCGTTTATCCTGCGCCCCATCCGGCTGCTGGATTTGAGCGAATACCTGTTTCCCGGTCGTGATTATCTACAGCGACGGTATGGGTCGGGGGGTGCGGCAACGGCCGTTCGCCATGCCCTCCGCGCCCTATGGCAATACGGCTGCGTTGGCATAGACACCGTTTACTTCACCTGGGAACGATATTGGCGGCTGCGGCGGCTCAACTACAGCACCTCCCTCTTCAACCGCCTCGAAGTGGAAGCGTGACCGTTGCGCCAAGCTCTGCTGCGCCCCGCCGCTTGGCAAACCGGCTTCCTCACCGGGCTTGATGGCTTCACCAATCTGCTCGATTACGGCTTCCACATCTATCTGGCGCGGGTGCTGCTGCCCGCCGATTTTGCCATCGTCCAAACCCTCAACACTGCCGCCCTCATTTTGCTCACCGCTTTTGCCGTTTTGCAGCCCGTTGTCGCCCGCTACACCGCCGAGGCCACAGAATTTACAGATGCTTCCGGCACGGTGCGAGCCATTTTCCAGTTTTATGCCAAATGGAGCGTCATCGTGGGTCTGGGGCTATGGCTGCTGGCCTGGCTGGGGCAGCGGCCGATTGCCAGTTGGTTAAATGTGCCACAAACGGCCGTTTCTCTCACCACCTCCATCCTCTTTCTCACCACCACCCGCCCCGTCATCGCCGGGCTGCTGCAAGGGCGGCATCAATTTGTACCCTTTGGCGGCACGCGGCTGGTCAATGCCCTGGGGCGGCTTGGTTGCGCTCTCCTGCTCGTCACCCTCCTCCACACTGGGCTAACTGGAGCCATTGTCGCCCTGCCGGTCGGCGGCTTGCTCGCCCTGCTGTTTGGCTTAGGCGCGGTTGGCCGCGACTGTTGGCGACCAGCCCCGCCACTGCCCGCCCAATTCCGCCGCGCCTTGCCCCTGGTCTTTAGCACTTTTCTGGCCTTCATCGCCTACATGAGCTTGCTCAACGTGGATTTGATTTGGGTTAATCGGCTGTTTGCCCCAGAAACGGCTGGAACTTACGCCACGGCCGTTTTGCTGCGCCGCGCCCTGTCGCTGCTGCCCGCCGCCGTCATCGTGGTCATGTACCCGCGTGCGGTGGCACAGGTGGCGCAGGGTCGGCTGCCAGACAAGCTATTGCTACAAACGGCCGTTGTTGCCATCCTGCCCACGCTCCTTTTTACCATTGTCTACGCCACGTTGGGAAACTTGATCATCCGCTGGACTTTTGGCGCGGCCTACAGCGAGGCCGATTCCCTGCTGCTGACTATGGGAATGGCGATGTTAGGGTTTAGCTTAACGGCCGTTTGGCTCAACTTTTATCTAGCAACCCGTCCCCTGCCCTTCGTCGTCTGGCTGCTCATTGTCGCCGTAGCGCAGGTGCTGCTGTTCAACCAATTTCACAGCAGCACGGCAACCTTTGCCACCATTTTTGCCCTGTCGGGCTGGGTCACGGCGCTGGGTGGGCTGCTGCTCTATCTGCTGTGGCTGCGGCCACGCCTCAAGACAGCTTCTTTTTCGCCACATGCCACGCCCGATCCCCGTTAAGCAGCAGATAACAAAGCGGCCAAAAAGGGGTTGCCACCAAACGGGGATACCGCTTGCTCAAATTCCAGCGGCGCGGGAAAAAGGAGCGTAGCCAAAACCGGGCTTCGTCCACCCGTGACAACGCCAGCCGACGCGCTAAATCCAGGCCAATGCCACTGCGGTCATGCGGGTTTGATTCCGAAGCCTCGGCCAGCGTTGTGGCATCAACCCAGGCCAGCAACGCCGGGGGACATTGGCCGCGCAACTGGCGCAAAATGGGGTCGGGGACAGCGAGGGGGGGGTAGTATTGGCGGGTGAAAGCGAGGGCAGGGTAGACAAAACGGGCGGCGTGGGCAGGAACGGCCGTTAACAACCCCTCCCAATCCGCCGCCGTCATCCGCTCGGCCACGCGGCGAATATCGTCAATTTGCATCAGCCGCCCGCGCTGGATCAGCCAGTCGCTGGTGGCGTGGGCGCAAACGTGGTGCAGCAGCATGGCCGCGTTGGGAACACGGGCGGCAAAGTTGCCCCAAAACGGCCGTTTTTCACTCGCCTCCCACATCGCCCCCGCCAAATTGTAGCCAATCCCGGCATACTCCTCCCGCAGCGTAAAA
>JAGQGA010000159.1 GCA_020432595.1 Anaerolineales bacterium
AGCCGCGTGACCGCAGCCGTCAGTTGGCGGCGATTTTGGGCGATGAGGGGGTTAACGGCCGTTCCCGCGTCGGCTGTGCCGGTTGGAAATATTTCAGCGAAGCCGAACACCCCCAGGCCGCCCACACCCTCGAAATCCCCGCCTACATTGCCGACACCCTGCGCCAATTGGCAGGTTTTGACAATGTGAGCAACGCCACCAGCATTTTTATGAACCCCCGCGACGGGCTGCGAGCCATCTGCTCACCAGCCGAAATCGCCTATTTTGAATACACCAACACCCTCGCCTCCGACGGCATGGCGCGGATGCTCCACGGCCTGCGCCCTGGAATGCGCGATTATGAGGTGGCGGAGCTAATTGGCTGGAACGGTTTCCCCTTAAGCTGTCACATCACCTTTGCCACGGGGAATCTGCCGGGGTTAAGCGGCCCCACCGGGCGCACTATCCAGCGCGGCGAGCCGATGTCGTCTAACCTGGCGTATTGGGGAAGTAATAGTTGTCGGGCGGGATGGGTGGCAGAAACGGCCGTTGATCTCCCCTCCGCCGCCCAAGATTACGTCGAAAACTTCGCTGGCATCTACTTTGAAGTGATGGCCGAATGGTTCGGCCTGATGCAAATCGGTATGTCTGGCGACACCATTGCCCGACTCATTGCCGACAAGCTCCCCAGCGACAAATTTGGCATCACCCTCAACCCCGGCCACCTCATCCACCTTGACGAATGGCTCAGTTCCCCCATCTACCTCGGCTCTGACATACCGCTGCAATCCGGCATGGTGATGCAAGTAGATGTCATTCCCGTCCACCCCGTCTACGCCTCCACCCGCGTCGAAGACGGCCTGGTGCTGGCCGATGCCACCCTACGCCAAACGCTGGCCGCCAGCTACCCCGACCTCTACGCCCGCTGCCAGCAGCGCCGCGCCTTCATGACCGACGTACTCGGCATTGCCCTACCCGAAGAAGTGCTGCCGCTTTCCAACATCCCCGGCATCGTCCCGCCCTTTTTCCTGGCACCTAACCACGTTTTTGCTATGCGGTAAACAGCAATCGGTAATCAATGCAGGCTTGCACTGATTACCGATTGCTGTTTATCGTCTACCGTTCCTCGCTGCGATCCGTCGCCAGCGGCGGCTCCGGCGAGAGGGCGGAAATTTCGGCGCGGAATTCGGCCGTCATCGGAATGTCCAGTGCCTTGAGCGAGCTTTTGAGCTGCGCCAGGCTGCGTGCCCCCACAATGGGAGCCGTTACCGCCGGGTGGCTGCCCACCCAGGCCAACGCCAGTGCCGCCGGATCATACCCTCGCGCCTGGGCAAAGGTCACAAACCGTTCCGCCACTTCATACAGCATCGGGTCGCTATAGCGGGAGGCATACATTTTGTTCTCCACCAAGCGGCCGATTTCCGGCCGTTTCTCCCGCCCATATTTCCCCGTCAACAGCCCCGCCCCCAGCGGATTATAGGGAATCACCCCCAAATTCTCCGCCTGCGCCATCGGCAGCAGTTCCACTTCCGCCTGCCGCTTCACCAAATTGTACATCGGCTGAATGCACTCATACCGCGCCCAGCCGTGCCGTGCCGACACCCCCAATGCCTTCATCACCTGCCACGCCGCATAATTGCTGGCCGCCGGATACAAAATTTTGCCCTGTTGCACCAACTCATCCAGCCCGCGCAGCGTCTCTTCCAGCGGGGTGTGGTGGTCAAAGTGGTGGATAAAGTAAATGTCGAGGTAGTCGGTGTTGAGCCGCCACAGGCTGGCCTCAACCGCATGGCGAATGTTTCGCCGAGAGCCACCCCGTGCGTTGCGGTCTAACCCCATTTGGCCGAAAAATTTGCTGGTAATGATGAGATCGTTCCGCTTGCCCGCCATCAGCTTGCCCAAAATTTCTTCGGAACGGCCACCTTGGTAGACGTTAGCACAATCAAAAAAGTTGATGCCGACATCGAGGCAATAGTTAAACAGTGCCGCCGATTCCGCTTCATCGGCTTCGCCACCAAAAAGCATGGTGCCAAAGCAAAGGCGAGAAACTTGCACGCCGGTGTTGCCAAGATAGGTGTAGTTCATGGGAACTCCTAAAGGAAGAGATTGGAAATTAGAGATCGGAGATTAACAAAGGTCAATCTCCAATCTCTAATCCCCCAATCTCCTAATCAATCTGCGCCAGTAAATTTTGTGGAGCCATAATGATCGGCCAAGGGCTGGGCACTTCGCCAACGGGGACATCAATAATGGTCGGCACGTCGGGAGTGGCAAAGGCTTGGCGCAGCGCACCACGCAACGCTTCAGGGGAGTCGGCACGCAGCCCTTGTGCGCCGTAGGATTCAGCCATTTTCACAAAGTCGGGGTTCTGCAGGTTGGAGGCGATGAAGCGGCCACCATAATTTTCTTTTTGCATTCGGCGGACATTGCCAAAGGCGCCGTCGTTGAAGACCAGGGTGACGAGACCGATTTTGTGCTGAACGGCCGTTGCTAACTCCTGCACCGTAAACATAAAGCCCCCGTCGCCCGACACCAACACCACCGGCTTATCCGGCTGCGCCACCTTTACCCCCAACGCCGTGGCAAACCCCCACCCCAGCGTCCCTTGATAGCCAGGCGAAATAAAGGTGCGCGGCTTGTAGACCGGGAATACTAGGCGGCTGGCAAACCCCATTTGCGTTACCTCGTCCACAAAAATGCCGTCCTCCGGCAGTTCGGCGCGAATGGCCGTCAGATACGCCTTTTGCGGCCCCAGCCGGTCGGTCAATTTGTCCACCCGTCCACGCAACGCCGCCATTTCGTCGCGGCGAGAGGGTCGGGCGCGGTTGTATTTTGGCACCAGCTCCAGCATCGCCTCCAGCCCTTCTTTGGCATCGGCCAACAGGCTTAACGGCGTTTCGGGATGACGTTCGTGTTCTTCTGGGTCAATGTCAATGCGAATTAACTTACTGGGGTCAAGATTCCAGCGGTTGCGGGTCATGTAGAGGCGGGTGCCAACGGCCAGCACCGCGTCCGCCTGCTCCCAAAGCGTTTGACCGGCGGGGATGTATTGGTTGAGATAATGGTCGCTGCTGAGAACGCCGCGCCCCATGCTGTAGGTGACGACGGGAGCTTGCAGCATCTCCGCCAGTTGGCGCACCTCGTCGCTGGCATCCATTGCCCCGCTGCCGACAAAGATGACTGGGTTTTTGGCTTCACCCAGCCGCCGCGCTGCTTCTTCGGCCATGTCGGGGTCCAGGGTGGGGTTGGCTACTTCCACTGCACCGGGCAGCAGTTCCACTTCTTCTTCCTCCGCCAGCACATCCATAGCGCATTCGAGGCCGACGGGGCGCGGACGGCCGTTATTTAACTGTTGAAACGCCTCATTGACCAGCCCCGGAGCCGCCGCCGGGGTTTCAATGGCCGCTGCCCACTTGGTCAGCGACTTGAGAATGCCCATTTGGTCGGGGATTTCGTGCAAAAAGCCGTAGCCTTTGCCAATGTAGGGAGTAGGGATTTGCCCCGTCAGACACAGCACTTTGGCGTTGGCTCCATAGGCAGTGGAGAGGGCGGTGGTGGTGTTGAGGAAGCCGGCGCCGGGGACGACGCTGTAGACCCCTTCTTTGCCGAGGGCTTGGGAGTAGCCGAGGGCCATGTAGGCCGCGCCCTGCTCGTGGCGGGTGTGGATAACGCGAATTTTGCCCCCTTCGTCGTGAAGGGCGTTGAAAAATTGGTCGTTTTGCACGCCGGGCAGGGCAAACAAGGTATCTACGTTGTGGCGCAGCAAGGATTTGACGATGGCTTGACCACCGGTTAGTTTGGGCATGGGAATGTGTCTCCTGGAGAATGGGACGCAGATTTACCTGATCTACCTGATTCTTTATCAGGAAAATCAGGTAAATCTGCGTCCCATTTCTTATATTATAAAAATTTCTTCTACACAGCGGCCGTCCCATTGGGGGGCGGGGGGGATGTGGAGAACGGCCGTTAATGTCGGCGCACTGTTCAATAGGCTCACGGGCTGGCTGATTTCATGATTTTGCCGAATGTTGGGACCGGTGATGATCCAGGGAATGTTCAAGTCCTCTGGCATATCGGTGCCGTGAGTGCGGTCGTGGCCGCCGTGGTCACTTTGCAGCAGTACCGTGCTATTTTCCGGCAGTTCAGCCAGCAATTCCCCCACCACTCCATCCACCAGCGACACCTGCGCCAGATATTCGGGCGACATCCAGCCGTAGGCATGGCCGACTTCATCCAGTGAGCCGAGGTAGAGGAAAAGAAAGTCGGGTTTTTCCACGTTGACATAGCGCATCGCCCGCTGCATCAGCTTGCGGTCGCCGTGGATGAAGTCATGGGAATTGGCGTGGAAATGGCTGTAGTGCAGGCTGCCCGGCCGGCCGATGTCGCGCAATGGCTCCCAATTATAAAAGAAGCCGCTGCGTAACCCCGCCTGCTGCACCTGTTCAAACAGCCCCGGCAGCGGACGCGCCAACGGCTGGTACAAATTTTGCATGATGCCGTGGCGGGTAGGCGGCACGGCGTGAAAAATGGACATGTGGCACACCAGGGTGATGCTGGGCAGCACCGACTGAGCCTGCAATGTCCACGCCCCGCGCTGCCGCATTCCGTTGATGTGGGGTGCATCGGTTGCCAGCAGCGCATCGGGGCGCAATCCGTCAATGAGGGTGAGTACAGTTGTCATCGTTCTTTGGAAGAATAGGACGCAGATTTACCTGATCAACCTGATTCTTTATCAGGAAAATCAGGTAAATCTGCGTCCTATTGAGATTCCTACCAATGCCACACCTGATCCCACGCCTGCATCCAATCTTTGCCGGTGCTGACGACTTTGAGGGGTTCGACGAATTCGACACCGTGGCGGCCTTTGAATTCGAGGGCTTTGTCGGGGGTGTCTACTTCGACGATGATTTGGGTGGGTTGGGCGGGGACGTAGGGGGAAACGGCCGTTAATTTCTGCAACGCCCGATACGCCCCCTCTTCAATCATCTGCCGCGCCCGCACGGGGGGAATTTGCCGCGCCGAGTAGCGGCTGAGGCCATGCTTGACGGCGACGGTGGTTAACCCCGGCCCCAGCAGTTCGGCCGATTCCCGACAAACGGCCGTATCTCCCGTCACCAGCAGCACCGGCACCCCATAATGGCCGCACAGCGCGGCGTTAATCCCCAGCTCGCCCACCAAATCGTCGTTGAACCAGAGATTTTTCCATTTGACGGTAGAAATGGTGTGGCACAGCACCCCGTCGGGCGTGCCAGCGCGGGCGTGCATCCCCACCATCAGGGCGGCATCGCACCCCGTTTCCAGCATGTCGGTGTAGCGCGACCAAGCGTGGTGCGCCACCCATTCGCAGTCGGGATCTAGCAGTTCGGGGACAAAGGAATTGAATGACCAATCTTGCCCCGCGCCGTGACAGTCCACGGCCACAATTTCCGTTGCACCAGCCCGCTTGGCCCCGCGCACAGCGGCGTTGATCTCCTCGGTATAGAGCCGCCGCCCCTCTTCATACATTTGGTGGCCGCCCGTCACCTGGCTCCAGGTAACAATGCCGCTCACCCCTTCCATGTCAGACATAATTAAGACGCGCATGATGAAAATCCTTTTTTTATCCCGGCTGCCCATAGACATCGGTGCGGCGGTGCATGAGGGAGGGAAGTTCCTGGCGGATTTTGTCCTGGGCGTTGTAGGCTATGTCGGCCACGATGACGCCTTCCCGTTCGGGGGCGCGGGCGAGGACGGTTCCCCACGGGTCAACGATCATGGAGCTACCGTAGCAGAAACGGCCGTTTCCATGCACCCCAATTTGCGCCGGACACACCATATACACCTGATTCTCAATCGCACGGGCGCGAATCAGCGTCTCCCAATGGTCTTTGCCGGTGTAGAGGGTGAACGCGGCGGGGAGAAAAATTATCCGCGCCCCGTTGAGCGTGAGCGCCCGAAACAGCTCTGGGAAGCGAATGTCGTAACAAATGGACAGCCCCACGTTGCCGTGGTCAGTCTCAAACGTCACCATCTTGCTCCCTGCCGCAATCGCATCTGACTCTTTGTACGTCTTCTGCCCCTCAATGTGGATGTCAAACAGGTGCAGCTTGTCATAGCGGGCAATCATCTGCCCCGCCGGGTCAAAAATCAGCGTGCTGTTTAGCACCTTGTTGGGGTCATTAGCCCGCACCGGAATGCTGCCGCCGTGAACATAAATGCCGTGCTGCCGCGCTTTGGCCGCCAAAAATTCGCTTGTTTCACCGGGAATATCCTCCGCCCCCCGCAATGAATCGTCACGCTCCCCCAGCACGTTGAACATCTCCGGCAGCCCCACCATCTGCGCCCCCAGTGCCGCCGCCTCATCAATCAACTCTCCGGCTCGCTGCAAATTCACCGCCTTGTCATGCTGCGAATTCATTTGGCAGGCCGCAATGCGAAATGTACTCATTGGTTCTCTCCTCCAAAAATGGGACACGGACGAACACGGACAAACACGGACAAATCTGTGAGATCTTTGATTTGCATTCGTGGTGTGTTGCCGTTCATAAATTACCTGGGTTTTATGGGTCTCCAACCACTTCAATTGGCTTGCACCGGCACCATTGCCGACGAGCCGCTGGTATTATATGAGCAGCGATTCTATCTAACAATCTTTGCAAATGTGGAGGAGCTGGGTCAGATAGCCAAAAGCTTCAACGCTACCGTATTGTCCGCAAAAAGGCGGCAACGCGATTAAGGCCGGCCGTCAGGTATTCGGGTTCAGAGCCAAAGCCAAAGCGTAGATGGCAATCCATGCCAAAGCAGTCGCCAGCCACCACCAGCACCGACTGCTCTTGCCGCAGCCGAGTTGTCAGTTCGGTGGAGTTAAGGGCGAAGTCGTAGCGCATAAAGGCCATGCCGCCAGCCTGGGGAGGGGTTAGGGATAAACGGCCGTTTTGCTCCGCCACCCACTCCTGCACCAACGCCAAATTTTGCCGCAGCCAGCCCCGGTTCCGCGTCAAAATCCGGTTCCGCATGGCCCGATCACCCAGCACAAACGTCCCTGCCCGGTCGCTTAAAATCCCCGGCGTGATGGTGGTGTAGTCCGAACTCGCCCAGCATTGAGCAATAAACTCGGCCGGCCCGACCAGCCAACCCAGCCGCAGCCCGGGCAACCCATACGCCTTCGACAACCCGGCCGTGACCACAACCTTGTCAGTCATCCCCCAAAAACTGCGCGTCTCCACCTCGTCCAACTCTGCCCCGCGATAGACCTCATCAGAAAAAATCCACGCCCCCACTTCCTGCGCCGCCGCCACAATCGCCGCCATCGCCTCGCTGCTCAACCGCGACCCGGTAGGGTTATTGGGGTTGCACACAGCAATAACCTTCGTCTTGGGGGATACAAGCTGCCGCAGTTCATTCAAATCAGGCTGCCAGCCTAGCTCTTGGCGCAAAGGCAGCGGCTTCACCGTCACCCCTAGTGCCCGCGCCACCCCCCAAATTTGCATATAGTTGGGTACCATATAGACAATCTCGTCACCTGGCTCTAGCTGTGTCCAGTTTGCCAAAAAGTTGGCTTCAGCCGAGCCGTTGGTTGCCAGTACAGAATCGGCCGTTGCGCCGGGGTAGTAACTGCTAATCGCCTGCCGCAGCGGAATGGAGCCGTTGGTTTGCCCATATCCCAGCCGCAGCGACAGCAGTTCATCTAACTGCGCTGCGCTAAACAGTTCGCTGAGGGTGAAGGGATGCAGCCCGCTCTCGGTCAGGTTGTACGCCACCAGATTTTCCCAAAGGGATTGATCACGTTCGAGTTGAAAGGTTTCGATTTTCATGGGGCTATTTTAGCAAGTAACAGGTGGCAAGTGGCAAGTTTTGTCGGCAAACAAGACTTGCCACCTGCTACTTGTAACCTGCAACCAATAGGCAAAATGTCAATTTATAACTGTGTTTGGGATAATACGAATCCGAGCGTGATGAGTAGTTGCGCCAGGTAATAGCTGCTCATGACCAGGAAATCGCGGTGAGGAAACGGCCGTAAAAATTTATCTACCGCAATGCCCGTGTCCGACAGCATAAAGGTGATGGCTCCCACAACGGCCAGCCAGCTAAACGGCCGTTGCAGTGACGCACTTATCCCCATCCCCATGCTCACCACAATATAAACCACCACTGGCACCCTCAATTTACCCAAATGAGGCCAAAGCTGCCAGGTCACAACCCCGCCCAACAGCAAGATAATCATGATGGGCAGCAGCGACACCGGTTGAAAAGCCGGATTTTGCAAAAAAGCGGCGATGTAGCAAAGGTGCCCTAGCAAAAACGCCCCTAATCCAATGACAAAATATCGCTCGCCATCGAGTGCCAGGGCAATGTCGCCTACAGCCGAGAAGAGCAACGCCGCTACAACCCATCCGCTGCTGTTGCTGTTCCAAATTGCCAGCAGCAAAATCGGCAGTGCTTTGATCAGAAAATGGGCAGGCAGCCGCCGCTGCTGCGTTGCCAGGTAAAAAAGTGCCAAAGCCAAGTAAACAAGTAAGAAAGGTAACATATTAAAGAAGTATAACAGCTTCTAAAAAATTCTAGATATTACGCCATATGTTTAGAAAACGGTCGCTTGTAATGTTTATTTAAACGGCCGTTTGCTAAGATAATAGGAAGTTGGCACTGTGTTGTTAATGGTAGTTTGAATCATGTTCACATGTAGCCGATATTGTTTTGTTTATTACACATTAGGAAGTAATCAAGTTACCGATTGGAGGGTTTAATGAGCCAGAACAAACGCAGTATCCCAAAATCAAGCGTATCAGGAATGCTTGTGGCATTGGCGTTGTTGCTATTAACGGCCGTTTCGCAACAAAGACCAGCCCATGTCGCCGCACAAAGCATCATCGTGCAGGGTCGCAGCCTGGATGAGGTTATCGCGGCCGTAGAAAGCGTTGGGGGAACTGTCACCCATAAGCTAGACATTATTGATGGGGTTGGGGCACTGCTAACACCAAAGCAACAACAGCTTCTAAAAAACAATCGCAGCATTTCGCATTTGGCCGAAAATTATCGCGTGCAGTCTACCGCAAGCAACACATCCCAAAGCGCTTCGTCCTCACTGGCAACCGTGCGCGATGAGTTTAGCGAGGCGAGTTTTTCCTTAAACGCTGGCACGGAAAATTGGAAAAACAATTGGAACGAAAAGGATGCGGCGGGAAGTGGGCCAACAGCGGGGGATATTCAGGTGACAAACGGCCGTTTGCGCCTTCATGGCAACAGTAACAGCAGCGTCACTATCGGCCGTTCGGTCAACATGTTTGGCAACATTACCATCGCCAACCTCACCTTTGATTTTGAAACCTCCAGCGGTGTGGACAACAATGACAGCATCATCCTCGAAGTCTCCAAAGATGGCATCAACTACCAACCATTAGAGACATTTAACAAAATTAAGGGTGCCTCCCAAGGCCATCACAGTCATAACATCGCATCTTACACAACCTATTGGACAACGATTCGTTTCCGTGTTGATGCAAACTATACCGACAGCGACGAATTTTTCTACGTTGACAACGTACAAATCGAATACGATCTCTATCGTCCCCACACCAATTACCCCACCTTAATTGGGGCAACCAATCTACATAATGAAGGCATCAACG
>JAGQGA010000015.1 GCA_020432595.1 Anaerolineales bacterium
CTCTAACACGCTTAGTTCTGTTAGCGGGATGGGGGCTAGTAGGTTCCAACGGCTGCGCCATCGTTTTACCATGTTGAGGCTGACTTTGAGTGCTCGCTTAATCTGATGATTTCCTTGGCCTTCGTTGGCAGCCAACACAATGCGGGCGCGTTTAACGATTTGTTGTCCCGTTTTATGTTGCTTAATGATTTTGTTCAAGGCTGCTTTTTCAACTTCACTCAGTTCGATTTTAACTGCTTCTAGCTTGGGCATTGTCTTATGTTGGTTCCTTCTCTTCTTTTTTGACTTGCTTTCCCACTCTCACCAATATATCTCTTTCTTACGCCTTTGTGTACTAGCCCCTTTTGTGGCAGGAGCGGGCAGCATGGATTACGGCCGTTTTCTTCTCTTCGACGTTGTGGGTGGCGTAAGCTGGGTGGGGCTGTTCCTCTTCCTCGGCTACTACTTTGGCTCACTCCCCATCGTGCGGGAAAACTTTGAACTCGTCATCCCCGCCGTCATTTTCCTGTCCATCACCCCCCTCATTTATGAATATATCCAAAGCCGTCGCCACGCGGCGCAACCCGTTAGCTGACCTGTTGCCGACAAGTGAGCAGCAGAATGGAGATTGGAGATTGGAGATTCAGCAATCTCCAATCTCTAATCTCCAATAGCCAGCCACAGTATAGCACCAAACCCACCTTGTCCACCCCGCCCCAATCCGCTACACTTTGCCCATGCGTATACGTCGTCGCTGGCCGCTGCTGCTCTTGCTGGGCATAACGGCCGTTATTCTCTATCTCCTCCTCCGTCCCCGCGCCACACAGGCCGAATACGGCCCGGCCGTTGCCCTATGTCCCGGCCCCGACAGCTACGGCTATACCTGCACCACTGGCGACGGCTTCGCCTACATTGATGCCACCCACGACACCCAACTGTATGTCGTAGATGGCACCATCAACCTGCCCCTGCCGTTCCCATTTACCTTCTATGGCACCACCTACACCACCCTCAACGCCAGCAGCAACGGCAACCTGCAGTTTGGCAATAACAACGCCGCCTATTTCAATGAATGCCTCAACAGCGGCCCCGTGCCGCACATGGGCGACATGATTGCCCCCTATTGGAGCGACCTTGACCTAACCTACAGCGGCTATCTGGAAACGGAAACGGTGGGCAATGCCCCCAACCGCATCTTTGTGGTGGAGTGGGACGGCGTGCCGCCGTATGGAGCCGAGCTTGACGACACGGTGACATTTGAGGTGCAGCTTTTTGAGGGGAGCAACGACATCGTTTTTCTGTATGAAGATGTGGTTTCCCAAGTTGCCAGTCATGGCAACCGTGCCACCGTTGGTATTCAAAGCACCAACCAGGGCGTAGCACTCCAGCTTGGCTGCAACCAGGCCAGCGTCAGCGATGCCGGCCGTCTCTACATCCCCCACCCGCCCCAGCCCAACCCGGAACTCGGCCAGCAGGTGGTTATCAACCCCATTCAGCCCACGCTGGCGCAGGCGGCTCCCCGCGAACCCATTGCGACGCTGGTTGACCAGCTAAACCAGCGCGGAGCGACGGCACTGCCTAAACTACAGCAATATTGGCAAACGCAACGGCCGTTTCGCACCAGCGAATGGCAATGGGTGGATGTGACGGGCGACGGCCGTTTAGACCTGTTCATCCTGTGGCACGGCGATGCCCAACACCCCCACCTGACGGAAATGGCACTGTTGGTGGCGGAGGAAAACGGCCGTTTATCCCCCAGCTTCACCCATCGCCCCGCCAGCCGCACCACCAGCTACCCCCAACTCCATTACCACACCATCGCCGACCTCACCGGCGACGGGCTGGACGAAATCGTTCTCTATGACAGCCGCCGCCACCAAACCCTGCTGCTGGCTCCCCAACCCACCCCCCAACTCATCACCCTGCCCACCCCCTGCCAAACCCCACCCACCCTGCGCGATGTGAATGGTGACGGCCGGCTCGACCTTCTCAGCACCCGCTGCGCCACACCCACCGGCCAAAGTCGCTTTGGCTGGAACGGCGAAACCTTCACCCCCCTCCCCTAAACCCCATTTGGGAAATTTGTGGCTTAAAAAATTGCACTTGCCAACCCCGCCCGAAAACGGTACTATGCACGCCCGAAATCGGAAGAACCAAAACTTATCCACGGGACAACAACAACGCCCGTGAAAAAATTAAAAACGGGAGTAAAGAAAGCATGTTTGAGGTAAACGGCGTTTATGCCAACCGCAGAGGCAAATACACGGTACTCGAACTAAAAGGCGACAAGATGCGCGTTCGCTATGATGACGGCAGCGATGCCGAGCTGCGCGTGGAAATGCAGGAGCGGATATGGCAAAACATTGCCGCTGAAGAAGAAGCCAAGGAAGCGGTGCGTCGGGCGCGGGAAGCCAAGCGGCGGCTGTCGCAAAATACCAGCTATTTCATTAAGGTGATCAGCATCCCCGCTGATGACATGACCTTTCCTGGCTGGCAAGAACGAGTGGTACTCATTCCAGAAGGGACAACCCTCTTCCCTCAATCATCGGGCGACCGTCTAATTTATTATTCGCTGGAAGCCCACGCCTTTTTTGCCGTTGTCACCATCACTGGCCCCATTTTTGTAGCGAACCCCAAAAAATACACCTTTGCCATTAACCAAGCTGAAGGGGAATTTTATCCGGTAGATATTGATGCTAGTGCCCCTAAACCTTCTTTGGGCATCTACTATGATTCAATTGAGCTGGAAAGCCAGCCAAATTTTGGCAAAACCTCCCTTACGGCCGAGACCTTTATCCAAATTAATGAGGATGACTTTGAGCTATTGGCCGAAGCACTGACCGAAATTAGCGAGGATGATGAACTGCTGGATGAGGACGAGATTGAGGAGGATGAGGACGAATAAGCCAATGAGCCAAGAATATATTCTTGTTTGCGTAGCGTGGCCTTATGCCAACGCCGATATTCACCAGGGGAATGTCACTGGGTCATATCTGCCGGCCGACATCTATGCCCGTTTTCACCGTCTGCGCGGCAACCATGTGCTGATGGTGTCGGGGTCGGACAGCCACGGCACGCCAGTGACAGTGAAGGCAGACGAGCAGGGAAAAACGGCCGTTGAGGTCTTTGAGTATTACCACGCCCGCTTCCTCGACGTTTTCCAAAAGCTGGGGCTGGCCTATGACCTGTTTACCCACACCGACACCGAGAACCATCACCAAGTTTCCCAGGACATCTTCACCCAGCTTCACCAAAACGGCTATTTGTTCCGCAAAACAACCAAGCAGATGTATTCACCAACGGCCGGCCGCTTCCTGCCCGACCGCTATGTGGAAGGCATTTGCCCCAACTGCGGCTACACCCGCGCCCGTGGCGACCAATGCGACAACTGCAACACCCTGTTTGAAAGCGCCAGCGAGCTAAAAGAGCCGCGCAGCAAGCTGGATGACAGCGCCCTGGAACTGCGCGACACCGAACATTTCTTTATTGACTTGCCCAAAATCGCTGAAGACGGCTTTAGCGACTGGATTAACAGCGACAAAGAACATTGGCGGTCACAGGTCATCAATTTTTCGCGCAACTTTGTCAACCAAGGTCTCATTGGCCGCGCTGTCACCCGCGACATGAACTGGGGCATTGCTGTACCAGTGGATGGGTATGACGGCAAGGTGCTGTACGTCTGGTTTGAAGCGGTCATCGGCTACCTGTCGGCGGCGGTGGAGTGGGCCAAAAACAACGGCACGCCCGATGCTTGGCGCAACTGGTGGGCCAGCGACAACGCTCGCACGGTCTACTTCATCGGCAAGGACAACATTCCGTTTCATGCCGTCATGTGGCCGTCACAACTGATGGGCGCGCACGGTCTGTATGGGGTGGAACAGCTTAATTTGCCCTATGACGTGCCAGCCAATGAGTTCATGAACATGGAGGGGCGCAAGATTAGCGGCAGCATGAACTGGGGCGTGTGGATGATTGACGCGCTGGAACGGCACGATCCCGACCCGCTGCGGTATTATTTAACGGCCGTTATGCCCGAATCCCGCGATAGCGACTGGAGCTGGCAAGGGTACGTTGACCGCAACAACACCGAACTCGTCGGCAACTGGGGCAACCTCGTCAACCGTGTTCTCAACATGACCGCCCGCTACTTCAAAGGGGTAGTACCCGACCCCGGCACCCTCACCGACCAAGACCAAGCCCTGCTGGCTGCCGTGGATGCTGGTTTTGCCAGCGTGGCCGAACTTTATGATGGCTGCAAATTCCGCGCCGTAGTGCAAGAAATTCTGCGCCTGTCGTCGCTGGTCAACCAATATTTGGAAGATACCAAGCCGTGGACAACGGCCAAAACCGACATGGCGGCTACGGCTCGCTCGCTCAACACGGCGCTGCAAGCGATCAATGGGCTAAAAATCCTCTGGTCGCCCATTTTGCCGTTCACCAGCCAGCAGCTACACGAACTGCTGGGCGAAAGCGGAACAATTGCCGGGCGGCAATATGTGGAAACGTATGCGGAACCGAGCCGGAGCCATGTGGCTCTGACCTATGATGGAAAAACGGCCGTTGGCACCTGGCAGCGCAGCGAAATCCCTGTCGGCCGGCCGCTCCCCAAACCCGCCCCCCTCTTCAAAAAGCTCGACGACTCCGTTGTTGAAGCCGAACTAGCCCGCTTGGGTACACCCCCTGCATAAAAGAGATTGGAGATTGGAGATTGAAATGTCCAATCTCCAATTTCCAAACAAATGCTGTTTCTGGCGTCAACCAGAATACGGGAGAGCCGCATATTCCTCATCCACTTCAGCTAAAAGCTGATCCAGCAATCCCGCCTCTAAATCTGCCTCTATTTGCCTATCCCACATTTCAGCACGATACGCCTCAAGCCATTGCACAAACTGGGTGAATTCTTCTTCGGTAAGTTGCTTAACTGCCGTTTCAATCTCTTGAATGGTCATAGAACCTCCAGCATTCGCAACAATTCAAGCAAACATTATAGCATAAAAGGATACGCCACAACTTTCGCAAGTTTTACCGTAAGGTTCGGCCCATACCCTACACATAGGGTTCTCTGTTCCGGCATAAGCCCCAGGACACGCACATGATAAAAAGCACGCTACAACGCACCTATCGCCCCCAAGACCACATTCACGTCTACACAACCAAAGACACTTCTTTGGCAACCGTGCAGCATTGGCAGCGGGACGAAACCATTGCTCTGAGCAACGCCACCGCCCCACGCAAGCATCTCTACGATCTACGCTCCCTCACCGATCTCTCCGTTTATGCGCTGCACGCCGCCATCAAGCTCAAAGCCCACCCCAACGCCAACAACGTCTACTCGGCCGTCCTTGCCACCCACGACCGTGTCATTGAGATGGCCGACCTTGTCATGCGTATCCAGCCAGGCGGCCATTTTCGCCTCTTTACCGACGAAGCCAGGGCGATTGAATGGCTCAACAGCCAGGTGCCACTCCAAGACGAAATCTCCCTCTTTTTCACGACTGCCTATTTTTCTCGCCAAACGAACCGGTAGACCCCGCCTCCCATGCGGCCCCCGCCTCCCACGCGGCCACGACCTCACGATGCGCCACCACACGCTGCAAATATTGCTGCCGCCGCGCCACGTCTGTAATCTTCCCGGCGCGATCCATTACCCAATCGTAGGCATGACCCAGCACTTCATTGGCTCTATCACGGTGGCCGTTGGCCTGCAAAACGTGGTAACAGGTAAGATACAGTCGGGGCAATTCATGGACGCTATCGGGTATGGCCTGCGTCAATTCCGCCAACACCATTTCCACCAGCACCAAGGCTTGCTCCCACGCTTCCTGCGCCCCCAAAATCCGCGCCAACCCGCCCTGGCATTCCAAAACGGTGGCATCATTCCCGGCTTCGCTGGCTTGCTGAATGGCAATGGCTTCCTCATAAACGGCCGTTGCTTCCCCCAACCGCCCCAACCCCACCAACACATGCCCCCGAATCTTCAACGTATTACTCACCGCCACCTCATGGCGAATCTCCTGCGCCAGCCCCAACGCCTCATCCACCAACCGCAATGCCGTCACATTCTCCCCCATCTGGTGGTACAAAAACGCCAAATTTAGCAACGAATCCCCCACACTCATCTGCATCCCCATCTGCTGCCGCAGCCCCAACGCCCGCTCATGATACTGCCGCCCCGCCTCATACGCCCCCAAATCCATCGCCACAAACCCCAAATTGTTATAAATCCGCGCCTCTTGCACCACATCCCCCAGCTCCAGCGCAATTTGCAGCGAATCAACCATCGTCGCCTGCGCCCGCTCCAAATCCCCACGCTTGGCCGCCAAATTTGCCAAATTGCTCAGACAAACCGCCTCCGCCCGCCGGAAGCCAATTTGCCGCCCCAATTGCAAACCGAGATTGTAAAATGTCTCTGCCGCTTCGTACTGGCTTAACGCCACCAACGACACCCCCAAATTGTTAGCCGTTTTGCACTCCCCCACCAAATCATCAAGCTGGCGAAAGAGAGCAATCGCCTGCTCATAATAAGGAATCGCCGCCTGAATACTCTCCTGCTCATCCAGCACATACCCCATATTCAGCCGCGCATTCGCCTCCACCTGCGTCAGCCCGTGCGCCTGTGCCAGTGCCAACGCCTGCTCAAGCTGCGCCCATGCCCCCGGCAAGTCAGCCAAATCGGACAAACTGCGCCCATGCTGCAAATGACCGCGTGCCGTCAACGCTGGCAAAGCCAACGGCTGCGCCATGGCCACCACCTGCTGCGCCAATTCCACCGAACGGCCGAAATTGCCCAGCAGCATCTCATAATCGGCCCACCGCAGCCACACCTCCAGTTGCCACAGCGGGTTCGCCGCCGCCAACTGCGCCATCTCAGCCAAATCAGCTCCCTGCGCCTCACGCAGCCCTAAATGCCCCTGCACCCCCTCCCGCTGCAACAGCAATTCAAACCGCACCACTGATTCCGTCTCGGGTGTAAGCACTAATGCCCGACTGAGATAGGCCAACGCTTCGGCATTGGCAAAACGGCTGGCCGCTTGCTCCCCAGCCAGCCGCGCATAGCGTCGCTCCGGCTCCTCCATCCCGGCGCGGCCATAGTGGTAAAACAAGCTGGCATAGTAGGGGGACAAATCGGCGGCAAAAAGCTGCTCAATGGCCGCCGCCGCCGTTTGGTGCAACTGACGCAGCCGCTCCTGAAGCTGCATCTCATAGGCGGCATCGCGCAGCAGGGCGTGGCGAAAAAGATAGCGCAGTTCGCTGAGTGCCGCCCAAATGGCTTCGGCTTCGGCCAGCTGCACTTTTTCCACCACCCCGTCCATGCCGCGCAGCATCTGCGACAGCACCTGAATTTCAAATTCACGCCCCAGCACGGCCGCCGTTTGCACCACGTCGCGCACCGATTGCGCTAGTCGGTCAAGCCGAGCAATGAGGATGGCCTGCACGTCGGCAGGCAGCACCGCCGTCTCGCGGCCAAGGTCATAGCCAACGGCCGTTTTTTCCAGCCCTCCCTGTTCCCGCAAATAGAGCAAAATCTGCTCCACAAAAAACGGGTTCCCCTCGGCCCGCGCCTGGAGCATCGCCAGCAGAGCCGGGGCGGGCGTTGCTTGCAAAAAGGTGGCGGCGAGTTGGGAAACGGCCGTTTCCCCCAACGGCTGCAACCGCAAAAGCTGTGGCTCCGGCTCCATCGCCAGCGACTCACGGCTGGTTAGCAGCAGCAGCAGCGGATAGCCGGCCATGTTTCGCAGCAAAATGGGCAAAAATTGGCGCGAGGTCTCATCCAGCCAGTGGGCATCTTCCACCTGCACCACCAGCGGCCGGCGCAAACTCTCCGCCCGCAGCACCGTTTTAAGCGCCCGAAGCTGGTTTTCCTGCCGCCACTGCGGCTCCAGCCGTTCATACAGCGACCCCGGCCAATACAAATCCACCAGACTGCCAAGAAAAGAGCGGGTTCGCGCCAGCTCATTAACCAGCCCTTCATCGGCCGTCGTCGCCATCAGCTGGCGCAGCTTATTCTCAAAGTTCGCCTTGTTGGTTGCTTCGCTGGCCGTCAGCGACTGTTCAAAGTAGCGATACAAAAAGTAGCGGAACGGATTAAGCGGCTGGCGCAAAATTTCATCAGTTTGGCAGCGGAACCATTGCACCGTTTGCCCCACCCCGCTTTGCGCCAGGGCATGGACAAGGCGGCTCTTGCCCACGCCAGCTTCCCCCACAACCACCGCCGCGCCGCCAAATTGACCGGCTAACAGGGGAGAAACGGCCGTTTGCAGCCACCCCAACTCCACCTCCCGCCCAACCAACGCCCCGCCATAAAACGCCGCCACCTGCTCCCGCCGCCGCACCAACCGAAAAACCGCTTGCGCCGCGCTA
Source organism: Anaerolineales bacterium (assembly GCA_020432595.1). Next base: position 8,341 of record JAGQGA010000015.1, read on the forward strand.
AACCCCTTAAAACGCTGCTGCGCTGCCAGCACCACCTCATAACCAGTGGCTCGCTGCGCCACCGCCGCATCCAGCCAAATTTCCCCCCAGGGGGCGGCCAGCATCAGCCGCGCCGCCAAATTGACGCTTAACCCATAGCAGGTGTACTCCTCGCGCCGGGGCGACCCGGCAAACCCGGCATACACCAGCCGATAGGTGGCTCCCATTCGCAGCGGCAAGGGGGAGAGGGCAACTAAATCGAGGGCAAACCCCAGCGCCCGCTCGATGTCGTTTTCGTGGCTGGTGGGTGCGCCCCAAAATAGCAGCAAATTGCATCCTTTGTCGCCAAAATCAAGGCGGCACAAATAGCCGCCGTATTGGTGCAGCAGCGGCAACAGTTGCCCCATTAACGCCGCCAACGCCGCTGGCTCTGGCTGGTCAATGTTGACAAACAGGGTCAGCACCTGGCGAAATTCGCCGCGCACGTCGGTGGTGAGCAGGTTAGGGGGGTGGAAAAGAACGGCCGTTTCCCCCCCAACCCACCGCATTTCGCCACCATCCTGATTTTTGGGCGGCAATTGCAACCTCACCAGCCGCACAAAGCCATCGGCCAAAGCTACTACCTCAGCCGCCGATGCCACCGCTTCAGCCGTCGCTGCCGTCAGCACCACCTCGCCACCTGTCGCCAACTGTTCCGCCGCCGCACACGCCTCAATCGCCTCGCCGCGAAAATAGTAGCTTTGCCACCCCGTTTCCCCGCCCACAATGCCCCAATCTACCTGCCCCAACGCCACGCCGACTTTGGCGGCAAAGGTAAATGTGCCGTATGGGGTTGCTTGTTGCCCAACGGTTGCCATTGCCTGCTGCATTTCCCAAGCGGCGGCGGTGGCTTGCAGGGGGTCGGCGGTGGGAAAAACGGCCGTAAATGCGTCCCCGGCAAACCCGGCCACAAAGCCCCCCCGTGCATAAACGGCCTCAATCAGCGGCGTAAAGATGGCGGCCATGACGTTGGCAAGCGTTTCCGCCCCGGCACGGTCATAGCGCATCAGTTGTTCGGTAACGGCGGTGAAGCCGGAGATGTCTACAAAGAGGGTGGCGGCGGAAAAACGGCCGTTTTTCTCCCCCACCGCCATTTTTTGCAAAATAAAGCCAGGGACAAGGTGATGGTTCATGGCTGTAGGGGCGTATTGCATACGCCCTAATTGGCTCACAAGGGCGTATGCAATACGCCCCTACCGTTCTTATTTACAAACCAGTCAATCAAATGGGAGGAGATGCTGAGACTGGGCGGGGTTTGGGGCATGGCGTTGGCGGCAAACCAGTCGGCGTGCTCCAATTCCTCTTCTTCCAGCACAATGTCACCGCTGGCATATTCGGCGGTGAAGCCGACCATGAGGGAGTGGGGAAAAGGCCAGGGCTGGCTGCCAAAATAGCGGATGTTTTTGATTTCAAGCCCCACTTCTTCGCGCACTTCACGCTGGGCGCACTCTTCTAGGGTTTCGCCGGGTTCGACAAAGCCAGCCAAAACGCTGTAGAAGCCGCTGGGGAAGCGGGCGTTGCGGGCGAGAAGGAGGCGATTGCCATCGGGAAACGGCCGTTCTATGGCAATGATAATCGCCGGAGCCAAACGCGGGTAAGTGGTCAGGCCACAGGCCGGACATTTCTTTGCCCGTTCATGTGCCAACGTTTCCACGGGGGTGGCGCAACGACCGCAAAAGCGATGGGTGCGATCCCAATCAACAATTTGCACGGCGCGGCCAGCTACCCAAAAGAAGTTGTCGCCTAGCTGCTGATAGAGCCGCCGCAGCCCGTGAAAGGCCATGCCTGCGGGGGGAGCAGCGTCTTCAGCCAGTTCGGCGGTGTAGCAATGGGCAGAGCCATCGGGGGTTTGCAGGTAGCCGAGGTAGTGGGGGGGGAAAACGGCCGTTAATCCCAGTTCAGCTAATTCCCGCAAACGCGGCACGGGCGATGGTACGTCGTCACCGCTATAAATAAGCAGGTTATTACCCTGAAAGAGAAACCAATAAGCTGGCTCGCTGGAAGACGCTGGAGGTTTAACCGATGAAAAAAAGGGGAATTGTATCATATGAGGATATTGCCAAAGTTTTGCATGATAGGAAAAGTGTAGCACAGGGGCCAGGGGGGGGCAATGAAAGGAACGCTGCCTATATGAACAAAAAAACGGCCGTTTACCAGCAAGGTAAACGGCCGTTTTAAACAACTTAGCTAATGACCAAACCTAGTCCGAACAGACGGTGCTGGTTCTGCTTTGCGTGACCGGAGGGACATAATCCACCGCCGCCAAGCCAACCGCCGCTGCCGTTTCGCGTTAGCGCGTGCTTGGGCTAAGGGCAATGTTTCCAGCATCCGCTGCCGCTTCTCTTCCATCATCGATAGCAAAACTTCGTGTTTTACGTCTGGATGCATCATGTCAACCTCCTTTTGGCCTCTTGAACATCATATGGTGGTGATGGCAGACCAAAGCTATGCTCTTACTATAGCATAGCAGCGTGAACAAAACGTCCAGAAAACATAGCAAATAAGTGACATTTGTCAGTTGAGGAGGTGAAAAACGGCCGTTTACAATAGTCTCATCAGGGGGTACTTCATGATGGCTCACGTAACCGTTCTCCTTTTGGGAACATGGCAATTACGCCACAACGAACAGCCAATAACGGGTCTCATTTCAGATAAAGCACGGGCATTGCTCGCCTACTTGGCCGTTGAAAAACGGCCGTTTCGCCGTGAACATTTAGCAGGGCTGCTGTGGCCCACGCAAACAGAGAAACAAGCCCGCGCCAATTTACGCCGCGCCCTTTCCAACCTGCGCCACGTACTAAAAGACGATGAGGCATCCCCTCCCCACTTTCGCACCAATCGCCAGATCATTCAGCTAAACCCAGATGGTGCCCTTTGGGTTGACGCTGTTGCCTTTGCCGAGGCCATTACTGCGGGCGACCCCGCTTCATTAGCACGAGCGGTTGAATTAGCCAAAGATCATTTTCTCTCCGGCTTCTCCATTCCTGATGCGCCCGCCTTTGAAAGCTGGCTGTTGCTCAAGCGCGAGCAAATACAGCGGGATTTACTGACAGCACTCCAGCAGCTTACTCATTACCACACCCAGCGGGGCGAATACCACCAGGCACTGGCCTATGCCTGGCAGCAGGTTGAGCAAGAACCGTGGCAAGAAACGGCGCAGCGGCAGTTGCTGCGACTATTAGCCCTCACCGGGCAGCGACAAACGGCCGTTGCTCACTTTGCCGCTTATGAGGAGGCCATTGCAACTGAGTTTGGGGTCTCGGTAGAAGCAGCAACCCAGCAGCTTATCGAGCAAATTGAACAAGGGCTGCCCCTTTGGTCAACGGCCTCATCACCACCACAAACCGTGCCTACCCCACCTGCTCATCCATTTGTGAACCGCCAGCCAGAGCTAAAACAACTTCAGCATCGGCTAAAGCAAGCACTTGCAGGAGATACCCATATCACATTTTTGGCGGGCGAGGCGGGCAGCGGCAAAACAGCCCTGCTACAGGCCTTTGCCCACCAAGCGCAGCAGCAACAGCCAGGGCTGGTTGTGTGCGGCAGCAGCAGCCAGGCATATACCAGCAGTGGCGACCCTTATCATCTGTTTCGCCAAGTTATACGGCAGCTTCTTGGCGTGGAGCAGCCGTGCTGGCCTGCGGATGGGATGATGCACAACCGCTTGAGTCAGGCTGTCACCAAGCTGCTATCGCTGCCGCCGCCACAATCCGCTCAACAACTGAACCTGTTTGCCAATGTACAGGGCCATGATGCTGGCTCTACACCTCTGTCTCAACCCACCCTCTTCGCGCAGATTGCTCACTTTTTTAGGGAAATAACGGCCGTTTTCCCCCTCCTGCTGCTTCTGGACGATCTACAATGGGCAGACCACGGCTCGCTCAACCTGCTGTTTCACATCGGGCATCACTGCCAAGCGTTGCCACTGCTCATCGTTGCTGCCTATCGGCCTGAAGACCTGATTCCAGCCTCGCCCGAACAACAGCGCCATCCACTGCTGCCCATTGTACATGAATTGACGCGAGTAAGTGGCTATCAACCGATTGTGCTCAACGGACAGGGCGGGCGGCCGTTTATTGATGCCTGGCTAGACAGAGAACCCAACAAGCTCGACGAAGCCTTTCGGCAGCAACTGCACCACCAAACAAACGGTCAGCCGCTGTTTACCATCGAGTTATTAGAGCTGCTGCGGGAGCAGGGAATGTTGGTGAAGGATGCCAACGGCTGCTGGATGGCAACGGATTCGATTGCCTGGGAGCATCTGCCGGTACGGACTGAGGCCATCATCGCTGAACGAAACGGCCGTTTACCACCCCGTTTACAAACCCTTCTGGTCGTCGCCAGCATTCAGGGCAGTTGCTTCAATGCTGAATTAGTGGCTCACATATTAGCTCAACCATTGCCCCAAATTGTATATCAGTTCAGCCAAGAGCTAGGCCGTATTCACAATTTAGTGGAGCCTTGCTGTCACAAGGGTGCGCTGAATCCTCTCTGTAGCTATCGCTTTCGCCACGGGCTGTGCCAAGCCTATGTTTATGGGCAACTGGACGAAGCCGAACGTGTGGCCTGGCATACTGCCACTGCGGAAGCCATCGCCACTCTGTACGACGACGACACCGTGGCCCATCTCCTTGCCCACCATTTTGAAAAAGCGCACCAGTTTGAGAAGGCGATTGCCTACCGGCAGCGAGCGGGTTGTCATGCAGCTAAATTAGCTGCTGTTGACGAGGCACAATACCATTACAAACAAGCACTGACGCTACTTGCCCAATTACCGCCAACACCAATGCAAGCACAGAAAACGGCCGTTTTGCAAGAAGCCTTGGCACAATTACAGCCTACCAAGACCAAACAAGCCAATCCATGCTCATGATCGAATAAATTAGGGATAAGGATCAGTCGGTGTCGTGGCGGTTGCACCAGGATAGCCGCCACCACCAGGGCCAGGCGTGTTGGTTGGCTGCACCGGCAAAGGCGTAGAGGTTGGCGCACCAGAACCACCCCCTGGCGTGGCCGTGGGCGCACTTGTGGTTGCCGTAGGCGTCGGTGTCGGGCTGGCACTCGGATCGGGTGATGGGGTAGCGGTGGGCGAAGGCCCTGGCGAGGGTGTAGGGGTCACAGTTACCAGCAGTTCTGTCGTGGCAGTAGGAACGACAAACTCGGTGGCGGTGGGAATGGGCGTGGTGGCCGGATCGGTTTCTTCACCCGCCGCTGTTGGCAACGGTGTGCCAACAAGCACGGTGGGTTGGGCAGCAGGGTCGGTGGTGGGGGCAAAGGTGGGGGTGGCAATGGTGTCAAGGGAAACGGCCGTTCCATTCAACAGCGGCAGCGGGTTCGGCTGCACAATACGCGACACCTCCAAATACCAAACCGTCGCCGTTGGTGGCTCCTTGCCGCAGCCGTGCGGCCCTTCATAATGCCGCCAAATTCCCTCGATAGTGAGATTGGTACCGGGCGGCACCAGCGCCATAATCTGCTCAAAACCGCGTGCATCAAGCTGTAGCTCTTCGGCAATGAGTGCCCAAACGATGTGGGGGCCGCTGTAGCTGCCATCACAGCGGGGCAAATCCAGCGGGGTGTAGCTGCCAGTAACGCGAATGGTGCGGTTGATCAGGGCAAACGGGTCTTCGTTGAGTTGGGCAAAGGTGACGATAACGGGCTGGCTGCTGATGGCGATGACGTTGGGGGTGGCAGTGTTGCGCGGGGGCTTTAACGGCCGTTGTGCCGCTGTTTGTGAAGACAGAAACAGATAACCTAATACCGCCACGGCCAAAATTGCCAAAAACAGCAGCAGGGTGCGGTTCCTGGGTGCAATTGGCCCCAGCGGGGCTTCAGGTGTGGTATCGTCGTTGGCAGTTGTTTCTGTCTGTTCAATCATCGAAATGTTATTTTGGGCAGGCGTGCACCGCGATGGTAAACCCACCATTCTACGAGCAAAACCAGCAGGGCGGCAGCCAGCAGCCACGGCCACAGTTCATATTGCCCAATATTGCTGGCGGGGGGTGTGGAAACGGCCGTTTGCCCAATTTGAATCGCCGCTGCCGGGGTAATGGCTGATTCTGCCGGGGCAAACAGGTTAACGGCAAACTGCCCGGCCGGATGGCTGCCGCTGTTGTCCACACGCTCTAGTTGATAAAGACCAAGCTGGTCGGTTTCGTCAAACAGCAGCACCTCGCTGCTGTTGACGGGCTGAACCCACACGCTGCCGTCGGGCTTGGTGAGGCGCACGCTGCTGCTGCTGGCTCCCGGCGTCAGCGGCACGGGGGTACCGGGTTGCACCCCTGTGGGGGCATCTACCACGCCACCGGGGCGCAGCCAGTCCGTAATATTAGCCATTAAGATGGGAAATGCAATTTGCAGCGGCAGGTCGGAATCGCGCAGGTCGAAGGTGAGGATAGCGATGCGACGGCCGTTTTGTTCACCGGTCAGCAATAAGGGGCCACCTTCGGCCTCGATAAGGGGCTGTGCCCAGGGGGTGGTGATGGCTTGTGCCTGTCGGATGTGGATGTTGCGCCATTCGACAAATTGCAGCAGCGGACTGTCGGCCACGCGCACGGCGATTGTATCAGAGAAAACGGCCGTTGGCGTAAACAGCCCGTTGAGATTGCCCGGCTGCGGGTTGATGATGAGCAGGTCGGCGTCGGGCAGCGGGTCGGGCAAGGGGGCAGCATCAAAAATCATCAGGTCGTATGGCTCATGCACCGCTTCGCTGCCGGGCGTGGCCTGAAACAGCTCGATGTTGGGCAACACCGTGTAAAGCTGCTGCAAAAAAAGATTGCCTTCGCTGACCAGCAGGGTGCGGCTGCGGTTGCCGCTGCTGTGAACCGTCCAGGCAGTGTCGTCAAGGGGCAAAAAGTCACCGTCGTCGCGGCTGAGGCTGGCCTGGATGGTTTGAGCATCCGTGGGCAGCGTCCAGATTTCGCTGCGGCTGCTACCGGCGGGAATGGTCAGGCGGCGGGAGTCGAGCAGGGTGCCGTTGACCCTGATGGTCAGCAACCGCTCCTGCGGCAGCGTGCCCACATTTTGCACGCTGGCAAAAAGCTGCGGTTCACCACCTGCGTCGCGGCTGGCAAGGGCGGTAATGGCAACATTCTCGCCGCTACGGCCAATTGGTATGTAAACCGGTTCGCTGGGCAGGGGGGGCAAATCGGGCGGCAGGGTGCCATCGGAGACGATAAAAATTTGGGCTTCACGGAACCCCTGGGCGGCTCCGTTTGCCAGGGCGATGGCAGCTTCCCAATTGGCACTGCCAGCTTCGGGCTGGGCAGCTTGCAGGGCGCGGCGCAATTCGCTGCGGTCGTTGGTAGCGGCCAACAGCACGGCAGGAGTTTGGCCGACGTGGATGAGGGTCATTTGGCTGCTGCCGGGGAGGTCGGTGATGAGGTTGGAAACGGCCGTTTGTGCCACCACAAAACGACTCGGTTCCACGTCAGTCGCCTGCATCGAGGCGGAAGCGTCAAGTAAAACGATGGCGTTGCCTTGAATGAGCGAGGGGGTGGGCAAAAACGGCCGTGCCAGGGCAAAAACCAGTGCCGCCAAAATGAGCAGTTGCAGCAGCAGCAGCAAGTTGCGCCGCAACTTTTGCCAGGGGGCGTTGGCCTGGCGGTCGCGCAACAGTTCCTGCCAGAGCATGGTGCTGCTGACCAACCACTCTTGCCGCCGCAGCCGCAGCATATAGAGCAAAATGATAGGTACGGCCAGCAGGCCGAGCAGGAGAAAGGTGGGAGCCAATAACGCCATGTATTAGCGGGTAGGATACCTGATTTGGGGCTTTGTGGGGAGTTTGTTTAGGGAGTGTTTAGGAGCTGGCAAACTATCGCTTCCTAATCCATTAGCATAAACAAAAACCGGGGTTCTTTGTGAACCCCGGTTTATTAACCTATGAGGCGGGAGAGGATGGGAGTCGAACCCACCGTCGCTTGCTCTGCGCAACCGACCACCAGTTTTGAAGACTGGGGTGCCCACCGGGACACAACCACTCCCAAGCGGGGCTAAGTCTACCGCAGAATGGTTATGGGTCAACTACTTCACCACCCCCCGCCCCCGCAGCGTCTGCAAAATCAGCTTATCCCAGGGCAGCGCGGTGGTGACGGGGATGTAGTGGACAGCGCGGGCGGCGCAGTAGCTGGCAAGGTCGCTTTGCCACGCTTGTAGCCGCGTGCGATACAGGTCACGGGTCGGTTCATCAAGCGTCACCTCCGTGGCCTGCCCCGTTTCCACATCCACCAGCTTCAAGTCGCCGCTGGCGGGCGGGTCGGCTTCGTCGGGGCTAAGCAGGTGGATGAGGCCAACTTCGTAGCCGCGTGCCAGCAGGGGGCGCAGACCAGCCTTAAAGCCGCCGGGTGAAAAAAGGTCACTGATGAGCAGCAGCAAACCGGGTCGCTTGGCGCGTAGGGCATAATTCTTGAGCGACTGGTTGAGGTCGGTGATGCCATCGGCGCGGGTGGCGGCGAGGAATTGGAAGAGGCGGACGCTGCTGCCGCTGCCGCGAAACGGCCCCCAGCGACGGTCGTCGCTGCTGCCGAGGCAGGTGATGGTAAGCTGGTCGCCGGTAGTGAGGGCAATGTGGCCTAGCCCGGCCGCGAGGCGGAGGGCGTAGGTAAGCTTGTGGTGATCGCTTGCCGCATCAGCTTGCGGCCAATCCATGCTGCCGCTGCCGTCAATGAGGAGGTGAACGGCGAGATCTTCTTCTTCTTCGAGGAGTTTGATAAACGGCCGTTCCAACCGTGCCATCACATTCCAATCCAGCCGCCGCAAATCATCCCCCTGTGTATAGTCGCGGTAGTCGGCAAATTCAACGGCCGTTCCCCGTTTCTTGCTGCGCCTGTCCCCCTTCAGCACCCCCACACGCACCTGGTCGGCCACCAAGGCAAGCTGTTCGAGTTTGTGGAGGGTGGGTTGGTCGAAGAAGTTCATGGAAATTTGGGGATTGGCGATTGGAGATTGGAGATTGATGAAGGTTCACAATCTCTAATCACCAATCGCCAATCGCTTGATCTCATACAACACAATCGCCGCCGCCGCATTGACGGAAAACGAATCTATGCCGTCGCTCATGGGGATGGTGAGGCGGTGGGTAACGGCCGTTAATAGTTCCTCCGGCAGCCCCCAATACTCATTCCCCAGCAGCACGGCCAGCCGCTTTGCTGGCAAATTGGCCTGGGGCAGCAGCGTGCCGCCGGTGGCAACGGTGGCGGCAGTGGCAATTTGCTGCTGCTGGCAGACGGCCAAAAAGTCGGCGGCGGTGGCGAAGTGGCAAATGGGCATTTTGAACAGGCTGCCCATAGAGGTGCGGACTGCTTTGGGGTGGAATGGGTCGCTGGAGCCAATGGCAATAACGGCCGTTGCCCCCAGCGCATGCGCCGTTCGCACTAGCGCCCCTACATTGCCGGGATCCACCACGTCTACGGCAACCAGCAGCAGCAAGGGATCGCCACCCAAACATTCAGCGGTATCGGGCAACCGCACCAACCCGATGATGTCGCCCAACTGCCGCCCCTGGGTCAACTGCGCCATTGCTGTGGGGGCAATCTGGGTGATGGGGACGGTGTGGGCGGCTAGGTCGTCGAGCAGGGTTTGGTGGCGGGGGGATTGGGTGGGATAAACGGCCGTTGTCACCACCCCCACCAGTTCTGCCCCTGCCCGCACTGCCCGTTCCACCAACCGCGTCCCCTCCACGTTGTACAGCCCCGTTTGCGCCCGCCCGGCGGCGGTGGAGGTGCGGCGGATGGTTTCGAGGTGCATAAGTATGGTGGTAATCAGTAATCGGTAATCGGTAATCAGTTCTGAACACTGATTACCGATTACCGATTACCGATTACCGAAAGATGCTGCTCAAAAAACGCCGCCAGCAGCTTGGGGTTGTCTACCGCATACTGATAGCCATCGTAGCGGTGGTTGCTTTCAACAAAAATGGGGTCGGCGGCTCTGACGGTGACGGCGGCCATGGCGGCCACGTCGGCGGCACTGCCCCACGGGTCGCCCGTACCTTGAATGTAGAGAACGGGGGCGGGGTAGGCGCGGGAAACGGCCGTTCCGGGGCGGATATTGGCAAAAGGGGTGCCGCCAGCCAGCCGGTAAGCCAGTTCGGCAAGCGGCAACACCAGGCGGCTAAATGTGCCAAACAAATGGATGCCCAGCCGATGGGCAAAGACGGAAACGCTAGCTGGCTGCACCGCCACCGCCGCCCGAATCTGGTCGGTGCGGCTGAGGGCATATAGCACGGTATTGGCCCCCATGGAAAAGCCAATTGCCCCAATCCGTTTGGGGTTGACTTCCGGCCGTTGGCTCACGTAATTGACCGCCCCCAGCAGGTCGCGCATCTCTTCTTGCCCAAAGGTGACAGGGGGCGCGGCACCGCTTTCGCCGTGGTTCCGCAGGTCAAACATCAGCAGGTGAAACCCTTCCTGGTGCAGGTTATAAGCCAGCCGCAGCAAATCAAGCGGACGGGAGCCGATGATGTTGGCAAGGAAGTTGTTGGCACTGTCGCCCAGCCGGTTCCACGGCCAGCCGTGAACCATAATGAGGGTGGAGCCGTTGGGGTTGGCGGCGGGGATGAACCAGCCGGACAGATGTACGCCGTCTTGGGCAGTGAAAAAGGCGTTTTCATACGCCAGCCCCAGGTCGCCGGGGGTTCCCCACAGCGGCTGGCGGTCTGGCCGGATGATTTGGCGAGCAAAATAGAGGGCAACGGAAACGGCCGTTCCGCCAATCAGCCCAATAATCGTAAAAAGAAAGCGCATGGCGCGTTGGAATAAGTTCATTTTAGTAAGAAGAGACTGGAGATTGGAGATTAGGAGATCTCTTAATCCTCAATCTCCAATCTCCAATCCCCTAATCTCCCAATCTCGCTTGATTCGTAACCGTTTCCGACAAATCCACCCCCGCAAACAAATCCTTCTCGCTGTAGCCATCGGGCGTGGGGGGATGGGCGCGGATGTACATTTCGTTTGCCAGCCAGCGGCGCTGAATCCATTCGGGCAGCAAGCCGCCGCGAGCGCCGCCGCCACCGCCGCCCTGGCTGGCATGGGCAGCACTGGCTTCTTTTTTTATGTCCCAATAGCGGCTGTAGTTAACCAGCGTATGGACTTTTTTGCGCGGATACCCTAGCCGGGTCATGTCAATATCTTTATTGCGCCCCATCTTCTTGGGGTCTTGGCCGCGCAGCCGCATGAGGAAGGTGAAAAATTTGATCCAGCGGTTGGGGAAGGCTCCGAAGTACAGCTTTTGCGGCTGATAGGGGGCGGAGCCAATGTCGGGATATTGCTTGGCATCGCCGGCCGCGTAAAAAGCGGGGGTGGTGATTTTGTTGCACTGGATGTGGTCAGGATGGAAATAGCCGCCGGTGGGGTCATGGGTCATGACAACTTGGGGGCGAATTTGGCGAATGAGGGCCACCACGCGGCGGGTGCCTTCTTCGATGTCGCATTGAATAAAGGCATCGGGGTGGCTGTTAGCGGGGTCGCCGATGTAGCCGGAGTCGCGGTAGTTGAGTTTGTGGAGGGTGGCACCGAGGATGGAAACGGCCGTTTCCAACTCCTTATCCCGAATCTCCACCAGCCGTTCTCGCTCATTGGCATACTCTTCTACCACTGATCCAGCCGCTCCATCGGTCGCAATCACCACATGCACTTCCGCTCCCTCAGCCACATAGCGAGCAATCGTTCCCCCCGACCCAAACGATTCATCGTCAGGATGGGCAACCAGGATAAGTAATCTTTTCGGCATAATCAGTACCTGTCTTTAATAGGACGCGGACAAACGCAGACGAACGCGGACGATTTTATGTTTTCCACGTTACTTTTTTGCGTGCATTATCGAATGATTTGCGGACAAAGGAAGGGTTAGGGCCAAAATTTAACAGCAAGCCTACTTCAAAGTGCGTCGCTCGAAGGTAATTAAGCAATTGGGCTTCATGTTGTGGCAAAAGCCTAGAGGTAGCTTTTAATTCAATAATGATCTTGTCTTCAACAACGAGATCAGCAAAGTATTCACCCATCACAACCCCGTCATAAAACACGTCAATTTTGCGTTGCTGTTCAACCATTAACCCCGCACGTTGCAACTCATACAGCATGGCATTTTCATATATCTTCTCCAAAAAGCCATACCCAAGGTTGTGATAGACTTCCTTGAAGAAAACACGCAAGATGATGTCCGTGATGTCTTTATGTTTCAGTTCTGTTGGTTGCTTTAACATCATAAACCCTTCTTGTCCGCGTTTGTCCGTGTTTGTCCGCGTCCCATTTCTTCTTATAAAGCAGCGCGAACGGCCGTATCAAAAATTTGCAGGCCGTCGTTAATTTGCTGCTCGGAAACCACCAGCGGCGGAATCCAGCGGATAACATTGCCATAGGTACCGCAGTTGAGCAGCATCAGGTTGCGGTCAAGGCAGCCCTGTTGCACCCTCTTCACCATGTCGGCATCCGGCTCACGGCGGGAAAAACCGATTTCTACCCCCACCATCAGCCCCAGCCCGCGCACATCGCCAATGAATGGGTAGCGCCCTTGCAGCTCTTCCAGTCCATCGCGGAGCTGTTCGCCACGGGCAGCGGCGTTGGCAACCAGCCCTTCTTTTTGGATAACCTCAATGGTGGCGGTGGCAGCGGCAGCGGCTACGGCATTCCCCCCGCCATAGGTGCCGCCGTGGGTTCCGGCCGGCCATTTCTGCATCAAATCCAGCGGCGCGGCAATGGCACTCATCGGCATCCCCGAAGCCAGCCCTTTCGCCATGATAAGAATGTCGGGCTGCACGCCAAAATGTTCCAGAGCAAAGAATTTCCCGGTGCGGCCAAAGCCAGATTGAATTTCGTCAAAGATGAGCAAAATGCCGTGTTTGTCGCAAATTTTCCGCAGCCCTTTCATAAATTCGACCGGAGGCACCACATACCCCCCTTCGCCCAGCACCGGCTCAATGATCATAGCGGCCGTTTCGCTAGGGGCGGTTTGGCCTTTGAGCAGCAACTCTAGTTCATGCAGGCAAAAATCGGTGGTCTCGTCATCGTTCCAGCCATAGCGATAGCTGTAGGGATAGGGAGAGACAAAGATACCGCTGGCTAGGGGGGTATACCCAGCGCGGTAGACGGTTTTGCTGGTGGTCATCGCCATCGTTTGGTTGGTGCGGCCGTGGAAGGAACCCTGGAAAACGATGATGTTGGGACGGCCGGTGGCCTGCCGCGCCAGCTTAACGGCCGCTTCTACCGCCTCGGCTCCACTATTGCTAAAGAAAAAGCCGTCCAGGTGGGAAGGCACAACCCCTTTGAGGGCATCCACCAGCTTGACAAAGTTGCTGGTGTAGGCGATGTTGGCCTGCCCAAAAATGAGCTTGCTGGCTTGCTCCTGAATGGCCTGCACCACCTGGGGGTGGCAGTGGCCGGTATTGGTCACGCCAATGCCGCTGGTAAAGTCGAGGTGCTGGTTGCCCTCGGTGTCGTACAAATAGCACCCTTCGGCGCGGTCAATGACGACGTTGGATAAGCGACCCCAAACGGGGGAGAGATTGTTGATTGATTCGTTCATAATCCTCTTGGGAAATTTGGGATTGGAGATTGGAGATTGGAGATTGTGAACCTTCATCAATCTCCAATCTCCAATCTCCAATCTCTATTTATTTTTATGAAATGTCTGCAACATCGGCAGCATGGGAACTAGGGGAAGGGTGTGAATGGGGTGGTGAACCCCCGGCAGGACAAACAGGCCGCCGCGCCGCAGGCTGCGGCTGAGGCGGTATGCTTCGGGCAGCGATACGATTTCGTCATAGTCGCCGACGCTGACGAGCGCGGGGCAGGGCAACTGCTGCAATTGCCGGTCATTGATGGGGCTGCTGGCTTGCTGGGCAATGAGGGCGGCGGCTTGGCGCAGCAGGTCGCGCCAGCAGCGGCTGCCGTGGTCAATGACAAGCTGGTCGGCGTAGCTGGGGGCGGTGGCGGCTAAGGTTTCGGGGTCAAGCTGCTGGCACATTTGGGCGGCGCTTTCGGCTGTCCAGTAAAATTTGCTGGCGTGTAGGTGGAGGGTGGCAATACGGCGGGGCTGGGTGAGGGCGAGTAATAGGGCAAGGTAGCCGCCAAAGTCGTAGCCAGAGAGGGAAACGGCCGTTAATCCCACCTCATCCAGCACCCCCACCACATCCTGCACCATCCGCTCTGGCTGAAGGTCGGTCGCGTTGTTGGACGAACGGCCGTGGCCGCGCAAATCCAGCAGCAGCAGCCGGAAATGGGCTGAAAGCGGCTGGACAAATGGCTGCCACTGCCGCGAAATCGCCCCCAGCAGCCCCGGCAGCAGCACCAGCGATGGCAATCGCTCGTCGCCGTGCAGTTCATAATAAATCGTCGTTCCGTCGTCGGCTATCCATTCCATAGTAGTTATTGGAGATTGGAGATCGGAGATTAGTGAACCTTCATAATCTCCAATCTCCAATCTCCCAATCTCTAATCTCTAACCCCCATCCCCACCGCAAACCCAATGGCGTGGGTGTCGGTGTGGGAGAGGCTAATTGACCATTGGGTGAGGCCAAGTTGGGTAGACAGGTTGGCTGCGCTGCCGTGCAGGTGCAGTTCCGGCTTGCCCCGTGCGTCACACACCACCTCAATGTCCGTCCAGTTTACGTCGCCAATACCCGTGCCTAGCGCTTTGCCCACCGCTTCCTTGACCGCAAATCGGCCGGCGAGCCGCGCTGGTTTTTCCTGGCAATAGGCACGCTCTTGGGCGGTAAAGAAGCGTTGAAAAAAACGCTCCCCGTGTCGCGCCATCGCCTGCTCAATGCGGCTGATTTCGATCATGTCTACGCCGGTTGCTATCATCGGTAAACAGTAATCGGTAATCAGTAATCGGTAATCAGTAATCAGTGACTGTTTACTGACTACCGATTACTGTTTACTGATTACTTCTTCACGGCCCGGCGACCGCTATGGCAAGCTGCGTGGTGCTAAGATATTTTTGCGCCGCCGCCTCAATGCGCTCTGGGGTGATGGCGTTGATCAGGCTGGGGTAGCGGAGCAGGTAGTCGAGGCCAAGACCGTAAAATTCCATATCGGTGATGACATCGGCCAGCCCGCTGTTGGTTTCCAGACTGACGGGCAGCGAGCCAGTGCGGAAAGCTTGGCTGTCGGCCAGTTCGTCGGCGGGAACGGGTTCGTTTTGGATACGGGCAATCTCGCCGATGGCGGTGATGATGGCTTGCTCAACGTCACCAGGGGCTATGCCCATGCTGATGAGCCAAGGGGTGGGGCCGAGGGTGCCCTGCAGGCTGCTGTAGGCGTAGTAGGCCAGCCCTTGCTCTTCACGGACGCTTTTGCCAATGCGCCCCATCATCCCAAAAACGCCCAAGACGGTGTTCATTAGGCTGGCATCGAGGTAGTCGGGGGCGTTGCGAGGGGGGCCAGGAAGACCAATGAGAATGTCGGCCTGGGATTTGCCGGGCATAGGGACGTGGGTGCGGATGGTTTGAGTGGGGCGTGGGACGGGAGAAACGGCCGTTTCCTCCCCCTGCGCCTCATTCACCCAATCCCCCAACACGGCCTCAATCTTTGCCAACGCCGTCTCCGCCTTAATCGCTCCCACGATGGTCAAAATCATGCCGCGTGGCCCATAGTGGCGGGCGTGAAAGTTGACCAAATCGGCGCGGGTGATGGCGGGAATGGTGTCGAGATAGCCGGAGGTCGAACGGCCGTAAGGGTGATCGCCATAAAGCAGTTCATTAAAGGCCAACCCCGCCATTTGGCGCGTGTCGTCGGCTCGCATATGCAGCCCGGTGATAATTTGGCCGCGCACCTCCTCCACTTCGGCGGCGGGGAAGGTGGGGCAGCGCAGCGACTGCGCCAGCAGTTCCAGCACCAGGTCAAGGTCTTCCACCAGGCTGCTGGCGGAAAACGAGGTGGCATGGCGACCACTGGTAAAGTCCAGGTCAGCTCCTACTGATTCCAAAGCCTCATGGATGCTGTCGAAGTCGCGGGCTTGGGTGCCGTAGAGCAACAGGCTGGCGGTGAAGTCGGCCAGCCCCGCCTGGGCGCGGCTTTCGTTGAGCGCACCGACACGCAACACGCCATCAATGATAACGGTTTGGCTGGCAAAGTTTTCGTAGATTAGCACCACGATACCGTTGGGCAGTTGGTGCCGCTGGATGGTGTCGGGGCCGGGATAGGTTGGGTTGGGCATAGTTTTTTTGACAGTATTTACAGGAGCAATGG
>JAGQGA010000160.1 GCA_020432595.1 Anaerolineales bacterium
CCCCATGACCCGATCAAACTATCACGGGGGGAAACGGCCGTTCTTTACGCGCTCATGCAACATGCCAACCGCACCTTAACCTGTGCCCAAATTGTCCGATATGCCTTTGGCTATGACACCAACAGCAGCATCGAAGCCGAAAACGTTGTCCGACCCTATATTTCCCGGCTGCGCCAGAAAATTGGAGAAGACAACCGCCAATCCAAATATCTCCAGACTGTACACGGGCATGGGTATCGGTTTAGTAGCAATGATCAGCAAAAACATTCAGGCTGAATGTTTTTAGACATATCACGGCGGAAATTAGCATGTTTTCGTCATGATTTTCAATTATGCTAAAGGTAGCAAGTAGGAATTTTTAGGTTCAAATAACTTAAGGTAATGGAGAATATCCTTACTTCTTTGTTACCAGTCGTGCAGAAACCCGATTTAGAGTCTCAACCCCTCCAAATCGGGTTTCCTCTTTTAGTCTAAAGCACAAAAGTGGAAACCTTCGGCTGCATACCTACGCCAAATTTGTTGCTTCCTATCCAGGTTACAAAACGGCCGTTATTTGCTGAGTAAATGTTGCCGCATCAGTGTTCGTGCCACAAACAATGACCCCCACACGCTTGCCCAACAGCCGCTGCCGCAGCGACCCAACCAGGGCTGCCGTTGCCGCCGCTGCGGCTGGTTCCAAGGCCAGCTTCATGCCTTTAAACAGCAGCAGCATTGCTCGCCGCAGCGCATCATCATCTACCAACACAATCTCATCCATATATTTTTGGCACAGGCCAAAGCTGTAGGGCAGCGCATAAGGCGCACCCAAGCTGTCGGCAATGGTGCGAACGGCATCAATGGCTTCAGGCTGGCCGCTGGCAAAGCTGCGTGACATCGAGTCTGCCCCTTCTGGCTCCACGCCATAGACAGCGCAGTTGGGTTGCAGCAATTTAACGGCCGTTGCAATGCCCGCCCCCAACCCGCCACCGCCAATCGGCACAATCACCGCGTCTAAATTGGGCACTGCCTCGCACAGTTCCAGCCCGACCGTAGCCGTACCCAAAATGGTCAACTTGCCTTCAAAGGGATGAATAAAAGTACGCCCTTCCTGCTCCTCAATTTCGCGCACACGGGCAAAGGCTTGGTGGACATTATCCATTAGCTCTACCTCTGCTCCATAGGCGCGGCAAATGGCAACGCGAGCTGGATTGGCTGATTTAAACATGACAACTTTGGCAGTTGTACCCAAAATGCGAGCAGCGTAGGAAACGGCAATGGCGTGGTTTCCAGCACTAACGGCCGTTACACCCTGCGCCAACTTCTCGGGACTGAGTGCCAACATCCCCCGCAGTGCCCCGCGCGCCTTAAACGTCCCCGTTTGCTGAAACAGCTCCAACTTCAAAAAAACCTCGGTCTCCGTCCCCAATTCAGCTTCAATCTCAAGCCCACGCCATTGCCACACCGGCGTTGAGGCCACATAAGGGTCAATCAGAGCCCGTGTCTCCCGAATTTCGGCAATTGTTGGTTCATCCATCGCTTATCATCCACCTTGTCAGTTTTTGCAATTTTGGCCTGATTCGCAGCGATGGGCAAATTTGACAGAAACAGCAAGCTCGTTAGAATCAGCCTCGATTGATCATAAGATCAATACGTTAACAGATGAACAAAAGGATTGCCAAGAAGATTGCCATGTCTGACGAAGAACAGCTTTTTGATGATGAGCAGATGGAGGCAGGGCAACCAGCGTTATCGCCCAACCAGCCAAAGCGTTCGGGCAAGAAAACCAAGCCGCACCGTTCACCTAAACATGTGGAAACAGGAACAGGAAACCAAGTTACAGAACAGTTTGCTGCTTGTGGGAGATGTAGCTACTTTTGGGCGGGTTACAAGCTGATTGACCAGGCATTTATGCCGGAAACGGCCGTTGATCCGGAAAAACCGGGCTGGCTCACCCTAACATCTAACCACGCAGTTCGTGATCTGGTGTACAAATCTTTTGGGAACAGACTAGACCTAGAGTTCTATCATTACGAAGGCTGCTGCCCTGGTTGCCAACGGCCGTTTATCTTTCACGGCGGCAATGGGGATGAACCCAGCTTTCGCATTCGGCTTTAGCGCGTACGCTGTCGCACTGCTTCAAATAAAAGAATCCCCGTTGCCATTGCCGCATTTAATGATTCCGTTTCGGCACGCATCGGGATCGTTACCAACCCGGCATTGGCTAACGCTGTTGCCTCTACGCCTGCGCCACGTGCTTCGCTGCCAATAATCAGTGCCGATGGCTGCCGCCAGTCCACAGCCGTATAGCCCACCCCTTCAGCCACATCAGCCAACCAAACGTGCATATGTGCCACCTGCGCGGCAATTTCTGCCCAGGACAGCGACAGCAAGGGCAGCCGCAAATGTGCCCCCATGCCACCACGCACCACTTTGGGGTTGTACGGGTCTACACAATTTGGCCCCAACAGCACGGCATCTATTCCAGCAGCGGCGGCGGTACGAAGCATGGTGCCCAAGTTGCCAGGATTAGTAACCCCGTCTAAAATGAGCGCGAAACTAGAGGGGGTCGGAATGGACAGAACTTGAAAAGGCAATACAAGCAGGATGCCAGGTGGTGTTGTGGTGTCACTCATGGCAGTCATGACTGGTTCACTAACGAGCTGCGGCACGGTGGGCAGTTGGTGTAATAGCTGGGTATGAACGGCCGTTTCTGCCCACTGTTCCGTATAAAAAACCAGATCAGGCGTAACCAGCAAACGAACGATCTCCTTCAACCAACGCGTACCTTCGGCCACAAAAAGTTGCTCCCGCAGCCGCAGCCGCTTATCCGTTTGCAGCCGCCGTACTTGTTTCACCTTGGCATTTGTGACACTGGTAATCATCTTTCAACTATTATCTATCTATCGAGGGTCATTGTCATGCAGCAAATAAAAGCATTATACAAACTCAGCCGACCATTATCCACGCTTAGCGGTGTGCTGGCCGTCATCCTGGGCGGTTTTGTGGCCGAAACTGGGGCATGGGGCAATATTTTGCTGGCCGGGCTGACCACCTTACTGGTTTCGGCATCGGCCAATGCCTGGAACGACTATTTGGATATTGAAATTGACCGGGTGAACCAACCTAAACGGCCGTTACCGGCCGGCCTCATCACCCCCAACCAAGCCCGCACCTTCTTCATCGTCTTTGCCCTCATTTCGCTTGCCGTTGCCTGCACCATCAACCTAAACGCCTTTCTCATCGTCTTGCTTTCCAACCTGTTGCTCACCCTCTACTCCTGGCGGCTCAAAAGCACCGTCCTGCTGGGCAACGCCACCGTCGCCATCATTTCAGCACTCAGCCCCATCTTTGGCGGTGTTGCCGCTGGCAACGTAGCCCCCACCTTCTGGATTGCGCTCACCATTGGCTGTGCCATTATGGGGCGCGAAATTTTAAAAACGCTGGCCGATTATGAAGGGGATAAACAGCAAAACTGCCGCACCATTGCCACCGTTTGGGGACAGCGCACCGCCCGCATTTTCTTTTACATCATGCTGGCAGTCACGCTAATCGTGATGATCATCCCCTTTCTGCTCCATATCTACCACCCTGTTTACGCTGTCATTGTCGCTTTTGGTGTCTACCCCGTCACATTCTACATCTTATTCCGCGTTAACAGCGAACGTACAGGCCCCCAGCTTGAGCAGCTTAGCCAGCTAATGAAATATGATTTTTTTGTCTGGTTCCTGGCCGTCTTCTTAGGTGCGGCTATCTCGTAGCAAGTATTAAGGGGTGGAACGGCCGTTTACAAACCACCCCTGACTGCTAAACAGCGCCTCCCCATCCCCCACCTGTGTAGACAACGACAGATACGTTCCATCCGCCTGCAATTCACCCGCCTTCGCCGTGTCCTGCAAATAAATCTTCATAATGCGCTCCCGAATCTCCTCCCGCAGCCCCGGATCTTCAATTGGGAACATCACCTCCACCCGGCGGTCAATATTGCGCGGCATCATATCAGCACTGCCCAAATACAGGTCTGGCTCCCCTTGGTTCTGGAAATAGTAAATCCGTGAATGCTCCAAAAAACGGCCGATAACGCTAATCACCCGTATATTCTCGCTCACCTCCGGCAAACCCGGCCGCAAGCAGCAAATCCCCCGAATCACCAGATCCACCTTCACACCTGCCTGTGAAGCCCGGTACAGTGCCCGAATAATGGGCGCATCTACCAGCGAATTTGCCTTGATAAAGATGTAGCCATCGGCTCCAAAAGAGGTTTCCCGCTCAATAAACGCCAGCAGTTTCTCCCGAAAATTCACCGGCGCAACCAAACATTTGCGATACTCACGCTGCCGCGAATAACCGGTCAAATAGTTGAAAACTTCCGTCACATCCGACGCAATGTCCTCTCGTGCAGTAAACATCCCCAAATCCGTATACATCCGTGCCGTTGACCCATTATAATTTCCGGTTGACAAGTGGACATAGCGTCGAATCCCGTCACGCTCACGACGCACCACCAGGCTCAGCTTGCAGTGGGTTTTCAGACCAATCAGCCCATAAACCACATGCACCCCAGCATTTTCCAGTGCTCGCGCCCATTCAATGTTGCTTTCCTCGTCAAACCGCGCCTTTAGCTCCACCAACACGGCTACTTGCTTGCCATTTTCCCGCGCCCGCATCAGTGCCCGCACAATGGGCGAATTAGAACCGACCCGGTAAAGTGTCTGTTTGATAGCCAGCACATCAGGATCTTCGGCCGCAGTCTCAATAAATTCAATAACCGGCAAAAAGCTGTCATACGGATGATGCAGCAAAATATCCTGCTTTTGAATGGCGGCAAAAATGTTTTCCGCCCGCAGTGTCTGGGGCGTGGCGGCAAACAAGGGCGTGTCCTTTAGCTCTGGCAATTCCAACCGATGCAGTTGCCACAAGCTGCTTAACCCCAGCGGCCCGTTGGTGGTATATACATCATATTGGCTAATCTGCAAATTGGTCATCAGGATGTTACGAATCGCCTCCGGCGTCTCCTCGGCAATTTCCAGCCGCACCACCGAACCAAAATGACGCTGCCGCAAATTTTCTTCCATCGTCAACAGCAGATCATCCGCCTCTTCCTCCTGAATCTCCATGTCTGTGTTGCGCGTCACACGAAATGGAAAAGCTGCCCTGATTTCCATACCTGTAAACAACCGATCCAGGTTGGCGGCAACCACTTCCTCGACCCAAACAAACTTTTGCACGGTCGGCGTCAACAGTTCATCTGGATCAATAGGTTTGAGCGGTACCAAACGAGGCAAAGTAGCAGGAACCTTGACACGGGCAAAACGGATCTCATCAGTAGTGGGATCATGAATCTCGACAGCCAGGTTCAGGCTTAGGTTGGATATATGGGGAAAAGGGTGTCCCGGATCAAAGGCCAGGGGGGTGAGTACAGGAAATATCTCACGTTCAAAATAGTCACGCAAACGTTTCTGCTGCGAACGC
The DNA here is from genome assembly GCA_020432595.1 of Anaerolineales bacterium. The sequence continues at coordinate 5,449 of JAGQGA010000160.1, forward strand.
TTTAACTCGTTATAACAGAGGATGTGGATGCCATTGGCTTCCAACTCTGGCAGCAGCTTATGCTGCCAGATATCCATTGCCTCCGCAAACAAACGTGTGATGGAGCGGTAAATTGCTAAAAGCTGTTCACGTGGGGTTAAGCCATCGGCCGGCCGATCTGTAATGCCCAACAACACCTGCTGCTTTAGTCCCGACACGCGCACCATAAAAAATTCATCCATGTTGGAAGAAAAAATAGCTAGAAATTTGACACGCTCTAGCAGCGGATGCTCCATGCTAAGACATTCATTCAGCACACGACGATTAAACTCTACCTGGCTTAGTTCCCGATTAATGTAAAGACTGGGGCTATGTAAATTAATGGTGGACATGGCTTTTCCCACATTTTTAAATGGTTGACAATAGAAGTAAAAATAGAACCCGATACAAATTGCTCATTTGTCTATTTTCCTCTACTTTATAGGCGAATATTAAAGTTGTCCACCTAATTTACATGCTAGAGCTTGCCATCATGCCAAATTTCTGTCACCGAATCTTGCCCGTTTTGCTGCTACTCTGTAGCTGCCGAATGGATATAGCCCTGCCTAACCTACCAACGGCCGTTTATCCCATCAGTCCCATCACCCCACCGCCTACACCACCCGTTACGCCGTTAGCGACTACGCCACTGCCCACGCTGGCTCCCACGGCTTCGCCAGAGCTTTTTACGTTGAGCGCACAAACGGCCGTTCCACCAGAACTACAAACCACCGCCCAAACTATCGCCGCCAATAGCCCCCTCTTTCGCTGGGTAGACGACCCCACTGCAGCCGATGTCGTCATCGCCATCAACGAAGGCACCCCGCTTAGCCGCTGGCTCTACGTGGTCGCGGCTCCATTTGCCACCGTTGCCGACGACATCGAGCTGGAGGTGGTAGAAAGCGGCTGGGCAAGCGGGACAACGCCGCTTGGCTCGCTGTATCCGGCCGCCAGCGGACTGGGCTGGACAGCCGTTTTTGGTATGCCTTTCCATTTATCACTACCCGAAACCGACTTCAGCCCCGTCTTATGGCAAAACCGCCCGGCACTGACGCTGCTTCCTTTTCACCAGCTTGTGCCTGATCTTAAACTACTGACAATAAACGGCCGTTCTCCCCTCGACCCGAACTTTGACCCAGCCAGCTACCCGCTTCAGCTTACCTTTGGTGCGATGGGGCGAGAAACGGCCGTTTCCCAACTCCAAGCCTTGTGGCCGCTCCCCGCCAGCAACTATGACCCACAAAAAATGACCCGCGTCGCCCTCAGCGGTGTCACCGCCCTCGTCCGCGCCACCGCTTACCAAATGGAACTCAACGGCATTTTGTACCCCGCCCAGGATGTGGCTCCCGTTTTTCAGGCCGCCGACTTTGCCCACGTCAGCAACGAGGTCGCCTTTGCCCCCAACTGCCCCTCACCCAATCCCGTTGGCGGCACCAGCTTTTGCTCCAGCGAAGCGTATTTTGCCCTGCTGCAAGCGCTGGGCATTGATGTCATTGAGCTAACGGGCAACCACCTCAACGACTGGGGGCAAGAAAACTTGCTCTATACCCTAGATCTATACGACAGGACTGGATTACAAACCTTTGGCGGTGGGCGTGACTTAACCGACGCGGCGCAGCCTTTACGGCTTGACCACCACGGCAACAAAATTGCTCTAACCGGCTGCAACCCCTATGGCCCCGTTTATGCCTGGGCTACGGACAGTACGCCCGGTGCTCGCCCCTGCGACGAGGCGTTTTTGCAGCAAATCAGCCAGCTTTGGGATGAAGGGTATCTGGTGCTGGCAACGCAGCAATATGCCGAGTATTACCACTACCCACCCACGCCACAGCAGCAGACCGACTTCCGCCGCCTAATTGAAGCGGGCGCAACGGCCGTTTCTGGCAGCCAAGGCCATCACGCGCAAACGTTTGAGTTTTACAACGGGGGATTTATCCACTACGGATTGGGCAATCTCTTTTTTGACCAAATGGATATGCTAGGCACGCGACAGACGTTTATTGACACCTATGTTTTCTATAACGGCCGTTTACTCACCATCACCCTCTGGACAGGGCTGATCGAAAATTGGGCTTATCCCCGCCAAACCACACCGGCTGAGCGGGAACAAGCCCTACAAACGCTTTTCCAGGTTGCAGGCTGGTAAAGTCTAATTTGCCGAAACCGATGCCTGCCGCGCCAAATGCCACTCATGCACAAGCTGCTTACGCATCTGCTTGTACTCCTCGGCATTAATACGGCCCTGCTCATACTGCGTGTACACTTCATTCAGCATGTGCAACCCTGGCTCCTTTAGCACAGGCACCTCAACTGGCTTCACCAGCGAAACTTCCATGCTTTCCGACCCTGGGGCTGGCACCGGCGATATGGCAGGCACCTGACTGCGGTCTGCTTCGACAATGGTCAGCAAACCCGGCCCTAGGTTCAGCCCCCAAAGGGCAGCATTGCCCAAGACCACAATTTGATAATACGCAATACGATACCCTAGCACGGCAAAACCACGTACTAAGACATCGGCAATGAGGGGTGGAAAAGCAACAAACTTCAAGCTCTCCTCCACCAATCCAATTACAATTAACCCAATAATAAGCCCCATTAAAAGGCTGATCGCGTTGTTGAGAAATGATGTTTTAATGGTAGCTCTCCCCTTGCATCTGTCTCTGCCGGCCGCAATCTTGGGGCAAAGATGGCAACAGCCAAAGACAGCTATCATGATACCTTAAAATTGATCAACTTATTTTTACAGCGCCCCACAGACATCTTACCTACTGTAGCTTACAGTTTCCCTTTCAGTTAACTGATTTTCCACACGGACTCTCCAGCCAAAATACGCTGCAGCCACTCACCCAGGCGGGGACCATTAATGGGTTTGCCCAACAACCCATTAAACTGGGCGGCTACCACCCGTTCAACATCAGAACGCATGACGTTGGCCGTAACGGCCGTTACTGGCACCCCCACAAACCGGGCATCTTGGCGCAAATCGGCCAAGATGGCAAAGCCGTCCTTATCCGGTATTTGAATATCAAGCAGCACCAAATCAAAACGCGCATCTGGGTTGGCGGTCAGATAGGCGGCGGGGTCGCCGGGCAGTGCTACAATATTTGCCGATGGTACCCCCTCCACTTGGAGCAGCTTAACCAGCACAAAGCGGTTATTGGCATCATCGTCAATGACTAAAACACGCGCATCTGTTAGCGATACCGTCATTACACAACCCTCGGCTATCTACCGCCGCCCAAACTGCCATTGCCACAACCCCAGCAGCAATAACATAATTACCAAACCACCACCCAACCAAACGGCCGTTCTGCCCCCGCCTTCCACCACCTCAAACATATAGCTCCCGCTCAGCCCATGCCCATCCAGCGCCACCGCCGTCCACTGCACTGTGTAGACCCCCGGCGGCAGTGGCGGCAATGATGCCACCACTTCTTGCAGGCTCACTGGGTCAACCTGCACCACCACATCCGGCACCTGCTGAAACCCATCGGCAAAAAGCCAAACGGCCGTTTCCTCCGTCACCATTTCGCTAAACCGCAGCCTTATCTCCTGCGGAGCCACCACCCGTTCCCCCGGCCCCGGCTCCGCCCGTAGCAGCTCTGAATGTGCCTGTACGGTGTGTACCACGATGAGGCAAAGCAGCAGACCCAAGAATTTGTAGGGGGTGGGGAGTAGGGAGTGGGGCGTGGAATGCTTGACACCCCACTCCCTACTTCCTACTCCCCACAACACGATCTGTCGCATCACCCTACCTCCGACAACAGCGGCGCAAGCTGCTCTTGCAGTTCTGTGGGCGACAGCGGCCCGCTCAACCGCGCCACAATACGGCCGTTTTCATCGAGAATAAACACCCACGGCTCGGTTGTTAACCCCCACTCAATCATGGGCGCGGCCAGCGTTAGCGCCTGAAAATCATCATACACTTCGATGTGGATAAAGTTTGCCGCCTCATCGCCAACACCTTCCCGCACCGCCTCCACGCTTTCCAACGTGGGGCCACACCAGCGGGTTTGGCAAAAACCGGGGGTCACAAACCCCACCACCGTCGGCAGCCCCGTTTGTACGGCTTCGGCCACCGTCATTTGGTAAAGGGCGGGGTTCA
>JAGQGA010000161.1 GCA_020432595.1 Anaerolineales bacterium
AAACGTGCTGCCTAACAAGAAAAACGTAGGTTTATGCTGCACCCGTGCAGCATAATAATATGTTGCACGAAACACATGTTCTAATTTCGCGTTAGAAATGATGTATTCTCCTCTATTTTCCAGAGGTAGTATTACAAATGTTAAAACTTTCATCCCCGCTGCTAACTGGCGTTGAAACGGAAAAACCAGCCTATGAATTGGCTGACATTTTCCGTCTCTACGGGGATGAATACCGACGGCAATATCACGTTTCACACCAACAACGTCTGGTCATGCGCGACATCGTTCAATGCCGCACCGCCGCGTTAGGCGGGCATGTGGATGAATGCGATAGCTGCGGCGGGTTGCGTATCTCCTACAACTCTTGCCGCAACCGTCACTGCCCCAAATGCGGCGCGTTAGCCAAGCTGGAATGGCTGGAAAAACAAAAAGCGTATTTGCTGCCTACCCATTATTTCCACGTCGTTTTCACCATTGACCATCTTTTCAATCCCCTGGCGCGGGCGAACCAGAAACAAGTTTACGACCAACTTTTTGCCAGTGCCGCTGCCACGCTCAAAGCGTTTGGGCAGCGGTATTTGGGCGGAGAGATTGGGTTTACGGCCGTGCTGCACACCTGGGGTCAAACGCTGACCGAACATATCCATTTGCATTGCCTCGTTCCCGGCGGCGCATTGAGCACCGACGGTAAACGGTGGCAAGCGACAACGCCTGATTTTCTGTTTCCCATTGTGGAACTGTCGGCGCAATTTCGGGACAGTTTTTGCGCCGGAATGCAAAAGCAATTTGACAATGAGGCGCTCGCCTTTGCCAGTCGGTGCGCCTCTTTATCAGACCCGGACGCATTTAAGCGGTTGATAGCCGAATCGCAGGCCAAGAAATGGCAAGTTTATGCTAAACCGCCTTTCAACGATGCCGTGCAAACGCTGGATTATCTGGGGCGGTATGTGAACGGGATTGCGATCAGCAACGGGCGGATTTTGGACATTAACAACGGCTTTGTGCGCTTCAGCTACCGGGATTACAAAGCGGACGGCGCGCGGAAAGAGATGCGGCTGCCAAGCGTCGAATTCATCCGCCGTTTTTTACAGCACACGCTGCCCAAACGATTTGTGCGCGTGCGTCATTACGGCTTGCTGGCACCGCGCTACCGCAAACAGAAGCTGGCTCGCTGCCGCGCTTTGCTGGGCGCGTACCATGAAACAACAACGGCTCCGGCCACAACCGAGACGTTATTGACTGAGATGCTGGGTCATGACCCGGCGCAATGCCCGCAATGCGGGATAGGTCGGATGCAGTTGTATGAGGAATTAGAAGCGCATCCAACCCGACGCAAATGGCAGTTGGCGGTTCAATAAACGATGAATCAAGGTATTACTGTGTCAATTGGCCGAAAACAGCGTCAAAAACAGGCCAAAATCGTGTATACTGGGGCAAGGTTCAGGCGTGAATGAGATGGAGGTAGGGAAAGACGGCCGTTTTGGACAAGGGGTTGGAAAAAACATACCGACCAGTTGATACCATAAAACCCCCATAGCCAACGCCATACTCATTTCGCGCAACAAAACTTACACCAGACGCAGCCACGCCGTAAATGACAACGCATTCTGGCTCAGAGACACATTCGCTTTATTGGCTGCGCTGGTGAAGCAAGCGTTAGGCATATCGTGTAAGTTAGAGGTGAGTGAGGGAAAACGGCCGTTTTCCTCCCACCACCTCTCTTTCCCCACACCCCTTCTAAGAAATTTTCGGCCATGTATTGGACAATCGTTTGCTACAAATTAGAATGGCTTTATGGCATAATATTTCACGTTGAGTAGATATGTATCTGGATGGACGAGCTACATCCGTTAATGACTTTCTTGAGGTTTAATTGTGGTATTACGTGAAACAGTCAAAGAACAAATTGACACATTAAATGAATATCAGCTTTCTAGAATTGCAGACTACATCTTATCACTGAAGGTGCAGGCCAACAGTGTGGCTAGGGCGACTCCGTTTTGGCAAAAGGCGACGGCCAAAGAGCGTGCCGACAATTTCCTGGAGTGGGTTTCTGGATTGAAACAAACTGGCCTAACGCTATCTGATGAAGTATAAGTAGGGAGTGGCGCAAAAACGGCCGTTTTTCCCCCACCACAACTTTTCACACCAATCAAAAAATGAACGTGATTGAAACCCCGCGCCTTGTTCTACGTTGGTTTACCCTTGACGATGCCGCTTTTGTGGTTGATCTGCTCAATGAGCCGGGCTGGAAGCAGTTTATTGGCGACCGGGGTGTAAGCGATCTGGAAACGGCGCGAGCTTATATCCAACGGGCTTTGTTGGACGCTTACGCCAGGCAAGGGTTTGGCCTTTATGCCATTGCGGGCAAGGATGATGGGCTGCTGCGCGGCATGTGTGGCCTTATCCGGCGGGAAGGGCTGGAGGATGTGGATATTGGCTTTGTCCTGTTGTCGCGGTATGAAGGGCAGGGGTTGGCCTATGAAGCGGCGGCGGCGACGCTGGTGTATGCGCGGGAGGTGGTGGGGTTGGCAAGGGTGGTGGCGATAACGGCCGTTAATAACCACCGCTCGGCCAAACTCCTCCAGCGGCTAGGCATGACCTATGAACAAATCATCCACGTGCATCATGATTCCGAACCACTCCACCTCTATGCGATTGACTTTGTGCCACCTACACCCCCGCCAACGCCAGCCTAAAATCCTCTATAATGTCCTCCACATCCTCACACCCCACTGACACCCGAATCAGGTTGCCGTTTTTTGGCTTTGGGTAAACCAGCGTACACACATCCCCTAGGCTCACGCCAATGCCGCACAGCTCCACCCCGTTGCAAAAGCGGTACATTTCCTCTGCCCCGCCGTGGACTTTGAACGCGAGCATCCCGCTAAAACCGGCCGTTAGCTGCGCCACGGCAATGTCATGCTGTGGGTGACTGGCTAAACCAGGGTAACGCACCCATTCCACCACCGGGTGGCTTTCCAAAAAGGCGGCCAGTGCCAGCGCGTTGGCATTGTGCTGCCGCATCCGCAGCGGCAGCGTGCGGATGCCGCGCAGCAGCAGCCAACTGTTAAACGGGCTGGGGCATTGCCCAAACGAATCGAGCTTCAGCCGCGCCTGCCGCATTTGCTCCTTGGAGCCAGCCACGACCCCGGCCACCGTGTCGCCGTGGCCGCCCAAATATTTGGTGGCCGAATGCACGACGAGATCAGCCCCATAGTCGGCCGGCCGCAGCAGATAGGGGCTTAAAAAGGTGTTGTCAATCACCAACTGTAAGCCGTGTTCATCGGCAAACCCGCGCAGCGCGGCCAAATCGGCTAAATACATATTGGGATTGGTAGCGGTTTCGGCAAAAATCAGCTTGCTGTTGGGGCGCACCGCCTGCCGCAGCGCCTCGCCGTCGCGCACGTCCACATAGCTGACCTCAATCCCCATCGCCGGGCAGTCCTGGGTAAAAAATTCGCGGCTGATGACAAAGATGTCGTGGTCTACCAAAATGTGGTCGCCCGCCCGCGCCGAAATCATGACGGCAATGGCGACGGCGGCCATGCCAGAGGCGGTGGCGAGGCTGTCTTCGGTGCCTTCAAGGGCGGCTAGTTTTTTCTCAAGAACGGCCGTTGTTGGGTTCGCCGTCCGTGAATAAAAAAAATGGTCAAACGGGGCATTGATCGCCTCCGTCAACGACTCCGCATTTTCAAACGTAAATGTCGCCGTTTGGTAAATGGGCGTGTTGTGGGCGTTCGTGCTGGGGTCGCGGCTTTCGCCCGCGTGGATAGCAAGGGTAGAAAAGTTTTTTTTATTCATAAGGTTTTTGTGTAACTATATCGGTTTGGCGACCACGAATCAGTTTTCGACCAAAATATGTCATTTCGACGGGTCTTCGAGGAGAAATCTCGCTCACTTGGCGATGTCAAAGGGATTTCTCGGAGGACCTCGAAATGACACCTATATCGTTACGGTTTTGTTTAAATTGATCTGATTTCACTGCAAAGAGCGTAAGGGACACAACGATCCATCCGTGTTCGTCCGTGTTCGTCCGTGTCCTATTTTCAGGACAGCAAAACCTCCTCCCACGGATAGCTGCTTAGCCGCTCATGCCCCGTCTCCGTAATCAAAATCTGGTCTTCCAGCTTCACCCCCGATCCACCCGAACGTCGGCCGACATAGCTCTCCACACACACCACCATCCCCGGCTCCAAATGGCCGTCATAGCCATACTTCGGCCAAACTTCGGGGAAGTAGATAGAGGGTGCCTCATCACACAGCCCCACCCCGTGATACAGCACCGAGTAGTTGCGGAACTCATGCGGGTCATACTGGCACGATTTATGCGTCAGGTCATAATAGCTTAACCCCGGCTTGAGCCACTCTGTATTCCGCAAAATCTGCTCATGCGCCATCTGGTAAATCTCCTTCTGCGCCGCCGTGGGGCGCTTGTCGCCACACAGCCAGGTGCGGGAAATGTCTACACAAATGCCATATGAGCCAATCAGGTCAGTGTCAAACCCCACCAAATCCCCATTTTGAATCTTGCGGCTGGAGCATTCCTGGTACCACGGGTTGCACCGTTCCCCCGACGACAGCAGCCGCGTTTCAATCCACTCCCCGCCTCGCGTCACGTTGGCAGCGTGCAAATGACCCCATAGTTCCTGTTCCATAATCCCTGGTCGTAAATGCTGCCGCATCACATCCATAGAGCGTTCGCACGCTTCGATGGCGCATCGCATCGCCACAATTTCCTCCTCGCACTTGATCTCCCGCGCCAACTCCATCACCGTTTCGCCATTGACCAGCTCAATCCCCAGTGACTCCAGCGCCACAATCCCCTCGCGGTTGCAGCGGTCAATTGCCAGCCGCGTGTTGCCACCGCCATATTGCCGCACCAAATCGGCAATTTCCCCCGCCCACAGCCCGGCATGTTCCTCAATGCGGTCGCCAGAGACAAAGTAGAACCACGACATCGCCGGCCGAACCTCATCTACCACCGAGGTATGGCCGCTAAGAAAGTTGCAGTTGTCAAACTCAAAAATAATCGCTGGCCCCTCGGTGGCGATGAAGGCGTAGCGGGCGGCGTTGTGCATTACCCAAATCTGCATGTTGGTGCTGTCGGTGGCGTAGCGCACGTTGAGCGGATCATACAGCACAATCCCGGCCAGATTTTGCCGCCGCAGTTCAGCTCGCACACGCCCCATGCGATATTGGCGAATGGTTTCCAGGTTGGGCAGCCGCAGCCCCGCCGCCGCCCATTCCCGTTCCGCCACTTCGCCGGGGCCAAGTACGTGCATCACCAGGCTTTTGGCATATTCAATAGTGGCTTCAGACGGGGTTTGCAGGGCGTTGATTTTGGATCGGTGCTTGCCGACAATTTGATTAGCTTCATGAAACGATTGCATGATTCTCTCCTCGAAAAAATGGGACGCGGACGAACACGGACAAACACGGATAAATCTGCGCCCTGATTTGTTTTTTCATCCATCCCCACCTGTAGGGATGCTTTATTGTTTCACAAGTTGCGGCTGGTGACGATAGGCGGGTGGCACACTGTCTTGGCAAGCAAGCATTCGCCTAATACCATATGGTACCTTAACCGCCCAGAATATGTTGTAGCCCCACCCGGCACTCTTGCTCTAATGCCGCGTCCCCGGCTGTGATGGCATCGCCCAGCAAAACGGCCGTTAAATGCAGCCCGCGAAACTGCGCCAGCCACCAGGTTCCGTTATCAATTGGCCCATATGTTTGCCGGAAAATGGTCTGGCCTGTGGGTGGCAAAAAGCTGCACGCCAGGGCAAAATCGGCGGCGGGGTTGCCGATGTGCAAATCTCCCCAGTCAATGACCCCCGAAATCTGCCCCGCATCGTTGAGCAAGAAGTTACGTATGTTGAGGTCGCCGTGAACGAGGGTTTGCTGGGTAGAAACGGCCGTTTTCCCCCTCCTTACCACCCCCAACCACGGCCCCAACGACGGCAGTACCCCCCGTGCTACCAGTTCCTGCAAAAGCTGCTGCAACTGCGGCACCCGCGTTGTCATCTCAAACCGCCCCAGCTTGTCTGGCGGTGCCCCCAACGCCTGCGCCTGCGCCACGGGAAACGCATGGAGCGTTTGCAAAAAGCGAGCCAGCGGCACGGCCAACTCATTCCGTGCCGCCTCCGTGAGCCGTGCTGTGTACGCCATTCGCCCCGGCAGCAGCGCATAACCGGCAAAAGGCCACGGGTATCCTTTTCCCGGCTGCCCCAGCAGCGTTGGCACCGCAACCGGCAGCGGCAGCAGCGGAGCCAGTGTGGGCAGCAGTGCCAACTCCATCTGCAAACAATCCACGCCAACGGGTCGCCGAGGAAAGCGAAAGGCAAAACGGCCGTTTATCTTCCACACCACATTGTCCCACCCCACCCCCAGCGGCTCGATTGCCACTGGCCTTAGCTGCGGGAATTGGCTGGCGATGAGAGAAACGGCCGTTTCTTGGTCAATATCGTCGATCATTTAAGGAGTTTAGAGAACGGTGGCTCCCCCTTTGCCTCAATTTGTTAAATGATACACACGAGCTTCAAACGGCCGTAAATCAAACTGCTCAATGCTCTGTGCCGGGTCAACCTCGTAGTTGCTGATCAGCAAGTCGGGTTGGGTGGTGTAGGTGATGTGGTCAGGAAGGTGGAAAACGGCCGTTTCGGCTTTAAAATTCAAAATCACTACCAACTGCTCATTGTCCAGTGTTCGCGTAAAGGCATAAATCTGTTCATCATCTGGCAAAATCAAGTCGTATGTGCCGTAAACCATGACGGAATATTGTTTACGCAGCCGGATCAATTTTTGGTAATAGTAAAAAATGGAGTCAGGGTCGGCCAGAGCTTGCTGGGTGTTAATGTGGACATAATTTGGATTGACCTTGATCCACGGTTCGCCGCTGGTAAAACCCGCGTGATCTGTAGCGTCCCACTGCATCGGTGTACGGGCATTGTCGCGGCTGGTTGGCTGAATCATGGCAAGCACCTTCTCGGGGTCAGCGCCTTGTTCAACTGCCTGTTGATAGCCATTGAGCAGCCACACATCACGATAATCCTCAATCGAAGGGAAGGCCACATTGGTCATACCAATCTCATCCCCTTGGTAGATGTAGGGGGTTCCCTGCTGCATGTGGACAAAGGTTGCCAGCATTTTGGCCGATTCAACGCGATAACGGCCGTCGTCGCCAAAGCGCGACAGGCAACGAGGCTGGTCGTGGTTATCCAGGTAAAGGCTGTTCCAGCCGCCGGTTTCCAAATCTTTTTGCCAGCGCCCCATAATCTCTTTCAAAGCGGTTAAGCGCCAGGGTTTAGCCACCAGCAAATTCGTCACGCTGTCGCGCTCCCGATCCAAATCCATATGCTCAAACTGAAACACCATGTTTAGGGCACCCGTCTCTTCATGGGTCATTTCTAGCCCATGTTGGGTGGTTACAAGCGGCGTTTCGCCCACCGTGATGATGTCGTAGTGAGACAGCACCTCGTCCTTCATTTCGCGCAAGAATTCCATCAGGCGAGGCCCATTGGCAAAAAATTGACCGCCAAACTGGTACTTGCCTTCACCTGTTACCGGGGCATCCGGCAGCCCCGGCACTTTAGAAATCAGGTTGATCACATCCATGCGAAAGCCATCTACGCCTTTTTGCAGCCACCAGTGCATCATGTCATAGACAGCCTGACGCACTTTGGGGTTTTCCCAGTTTAAGTCTGGCTGCCGTTTGGTGAAGACGTGGAGGAAATATTCATCGGTTGTTTCATCATATTGCCAGGCGGAACCATTAAAGAAGGAGACCCAGTTATTTGGCTCTTGCCCATCTTTGCCTGGTCGCCAGATATAGAAATCACGATAGGGATTGTCTTTGGCCTGGCGAGACTGCTGAAACCAGAAATGCTCGTCGGAGGTGTGGTTGACAACCAAATCCATCACCAATTTCAAACCCCGTTCATGCATCCCCGCTACTAACGCTTCCCAATCGGGAAGTGTGCCAAACTCGTCCATGATGTCTTGGTAATTGCTGATGTCGTAGCCGTTATCGTCGTTGGGCGATTTGTACACGGGTGATAGCCACACGACATCTATACCAAGCTCTTGCAAGTAATCCAACTTTTCAATAATTCCGCGCAAATCACCAATGCCATCGCCGTTGCTGTCCTTAAAACTGCGCGGGTAAATTTGGTAGACCACACTTTCTTTCCACCATGCTTTGTTCATTTTTTCCTCCATTATCAAGACATGTAAGCACTTACGCACCAGCATCGACAATTTTTTGTCGATAATTTTGTAAACACGGATGGGAAAACACAGATGATTCTACTTTCTATCCGTGTTCCTCCCATCTGTGTTTACACCTTTTTTTACCGGCGTAGTCCGGCAAAAGACGTAGTCTCTTAATCTCTCAGTCTCTCAATCTCCAAAAATATCAGTTTATGCCCTTTGAAAGTATATTTAGCTGTTCGCCCACCTCTTCGGCTGCGCGCACGCCAGACAGATAAGCCCCGTGGACGGTGCCAAAATAGGAGCGGCTGGTGGCTTCGCCAGCAAAGAAAAGGCGGCTGTCCACACTGTGCGCCAGTTGGTCGCGCATCTCTGGGGTGCTGCCGAGCGCATTGAAGGAATAAGAGCCGTAGGCAAAGGGGTCAGCGTTCCAGCGGGTGATCTGGTAGTCGGTGGGGTCGGGAATTTGCTCACCAAAGATGGTGCGAAGCGTTGCCATCGCGCTCTCAACAATTTCCTCATCACGCCACGTTTCAATTTCGCGGCCAAAGTCGGCGGCGTTAAACCCCAGCAGAATCGGTTGCCCGGTGGGGCGGGCAAAGCTGACCCATTCGGCCCATTGTCCTTTTGCAGTGGGGACATACTCCAGCCAATCAACATCGGTCGGCCAAAAGGCGGTGGGAAAACGAAGGAAGCATTTGTTGAGTAGCCCCATTTGCAGGGCATCAATGGCCTCCTGGTGGGCATTGGGTAGGGCAGGGGTGAAGCTGACGGTGCCAGCTTGCAGCACGCCCAGCGGCAGGGTGCAGATGATAGCATCGCCGGTGAAGTTGTCGGTGTCGGTATAAACGGCCGTTTCTCCCTCTCCCCAGGCAATGCGATGCACATTTTGGTTTAGCTTGACGGTAATGCCCTCGGCCAAATGGTTGATGAGGGCATCATAGCCATCGGGAAACAGGACATCATCCCCGCCAAATTCTTCTCCCGCATCAAACCAGTAGGTAGACAACTCAGCGGTACTGCCACCATATTCTTGCTCAAGGGTGCTGTTAAGCACAAAATCAAGCTGCTTTTGCTCCTCCTGGCTGAGGTTTTCCCAATCGAGGGCGGCTTTAACGGCCGTTTCTACCCCCTCATCCTCGTCTGCATCCTGGGCTTCGGCAATCGCGTCCTCCACTTCATCCCGCAGTTGTTCAAGCTGGCGTTCTTGTTTGGCGGTGAATAAACGGCCGTTGCTGTCATAAATCTCCCCGCTGTCATAGCTGGTTACCGCCGTGCGCGCCTTGCTTTCTTGCGCCAATGCCGTCAAGGGGTTGCCCTCCGTGCCGTGAATCCAGG
>JAGQGA010000162.1 GCA_020432595.1 Anaerolineales bacterium
ATATGGCGAGGTGTGGGGGCATGATTTGCGAGAACGGGTAGGGCGGTATGTGCGGGAGGAACGGCCGTTAACCCTCCTTTCCCCCGCTGCCCTCATGCCCAACCCGCTGCTGTGGGTCTACGACCGCCTGGCGGACGAGCCAGTCCGCACCCTGCTCCTGGCCGTCACCCACGGCGACCTTCATGCCGATAACATGATGGTGGATATAAACGGCCGTATTTGCGTCATAGATTACGAGCGAACAGGCTGGGGGCCGATTTATCAGGATTTTATTGAGCTGGAGACGGATATGTTGGTGCGATTAACGGCCGTTGATCCCCCAAATCTCATCGAACTCTACAAACTGTTCCTCACCCTCACCCGCCCCACCTCCCTCAGCGAACCGTTGCCCGTCCTCGACGACACCACTTCGGTGGCGGTGCGAAAAACCTGGCTTGTCATCCGCCACCTGCGCCAGCTTGCCCACACCGTCACCGGCGTGGACGATATGGAGCAATACCTGTGGGGTTTGCTCCTCAACGCCGTTTTTCGCGCCACCTTGCTGCGGCGGATGATGCTCGGCGGCAGCCACAAACACGATGCCGAATACCAGCGTGCCCTGCTGTGGGGCAGCGTCATCTGCCAGCGGCTCGACGACCTTGTGGTGGTTCCGCAAAAGCAGGCGAGATAAATTGGGAGATACACCCAGGTTGAGGCATAATATCTTGGTCTTGTCTTACACAGGCTGCCAACCTGGTCGGCCTACACAAACAAGGGACACACCATGAGCAGCGGCACACCACGATGAATGGAAATCAGAGAGATACTTTTCAAGGTCATGAACTACCTTTGTTTTGCGATTAGAGATTGGAGATTGGAAACCTTCATTAATCTCCAATCTCCAATCTCTAATCGCCTTTCTGATTCATCCGTGTTCGTCCGTGTTCGTCCGTGTCCCATTTTATAGGAGAAAAGAGATGGTTTCCGCACTTGTTCTCATGAAAGTTGCCCGCAATTCAATCAACGACGTTGGTCAAGCCCTGGCCGAAATCACCGGCGTATCCGAAGTCTACTCCGTCGCCGGCCGTTACGATTTAGTCTGCATCATCCGCGTGCCCGACAACGAAGCCCTGGCCGATGTTGTCACCGAGAAAATGTTGCAAATCGAAGGCATCATCGAATCCGAAACTCTCATCACCTTCCGCGTCTTTTCCCGCCACGATCTGGAAAGCATGTTTTCCATTGGCATTGATTAACCCCCGTAAATCAGGTCTCAGGTTCAGGTGGGCATCTGCGGATGCCCCACCCCACCTTTTAGCAAGTTACGCTGCCGGGGTGGTGAATTTAGGGCATGGCTGGCTACTCCCCCACCGCCGACGGATGCACCGGCCAGTTGGGGCACGTTTGCCGATACGGTTCCCCTGGCAAATACCGCCGCCATTCCGCCAGCGTCATATTCCGCCGCACCTCACGGCAGCCAATCTCCACTAGTTGGTCTAAAAAAAGCCAGAGGCGCACCGTTTGATCAGCACTGCCGGAGGCCAGCGTTTTGCCATCGGGGGAGAAAGCAACTGAAAAAACACTTGCCTCATGGCCGCGCAAGACAGTCGGTTCAGCGACGGGATCGGCTAGATTCCAGAGGCGTACCGTATGGTCAGAGCTAGCCGAGGCTAGTGTTTGTCCATCTGGGGAGAAAGCCACCGACAAAACACTTGCCTCATGGCCGCGCAAGACAGTCGGTTCAGCGGCTGGGTCATCTAGATTCCAGAGGCGTACCGTATGGTCAGAGCTAGCCGAGGCCAGTGTTTGTCCATCTGGGGAGAAAGCCACCGACGAAACAAAAGCCTCATGGCTGCGCAAGACAGTCGGTTCAGCGGCTGGGTCATCCAGATTCCAGAGGCGTACCGTATGGTCAGAGCTAGCCGAGGCTAGTGTTTGTCCATCTGGGGAGAAAGTGACCGATAAAACAACAGCCTCATGGCCGCGCAAGACAGTCGGTTCAGCGACGGGATCGGCTAGATTCCAGAGGTGTACCGTATGGTCAGCACTAGCTGAAGCTAGTGTTTGTCCATTGGGGGAAAAGGCGACTGACTGCACCCAATCCTCATGGCGGTGTAAGGCAGTGGGTTTAGCGGCGGGGTCGGCCAGATTCCATAGGCGTACCGTATGGTCAGCACTAGCTGAGGCTAGTGTTTGTCCATCTGGGGAGAATGTGACTGACAAAACAGCAGCCTCATGGCCGCGTAAGATAGTGGGTTTAGAAGCGGGGACGGCTAGATTCCACAGACGCACGGTGCCATCATCACTGCCGACGGCCCAATGCTGTCTGGTTGGGGAGAAGGCTACCGACCTGCCACCTCCCTTATGGGCAGATAACCCAACGGGTTTAGCAGCAGGGTCGGCCAGATTCCATAGGCGCACATCATTGCCAGCTGATCCAAAGGGGATGCTGCCACCGCCGCTTGCTAGCGTTCGTCCATCTGGGGAGAAGGCTATCGATCTGCCACCACCCTCATGGGCGGATAACCTAACGGGTTCAGCGGCGGGGTCGGCCAGATTCCACAAGCGCACATCATTGCCAATTGATCCAAAGGAGGCACTGCTACCACTGCTTGCTAACGTTCGTCCATCTGGGGAGAAAGTGACCGACAAAACAACACCTTCATGGGTACGCAAGACGGTGGGTTCAGCCATTGGCTGGGTGAAATTCCAGAGGCGGATGGTTTGGTCAGAGCTGCCGGAAGCGAGCGTTTGGCCATCGGGGGAGAAAGCCACAGAATTGACACTAGCCTCATGGCCGCGCAAGACGGTGGGTTCGGCCGTCGGCTGGATGAGATTCCAGAGGCGGATGGTTTGGTCATCGCTGGCGGAAGCGAGCGTTTGGCCGTCGGGGGAGAAGGCTACCGACAAGACACGCCACTCATGGCCGCGCAAGATGGTGGGTTCGGTTGTCGGCTGGGCCAGGTTCCAGAGGCGGATGGTGTGGTCAGAGCTGCCGGAGGCCAGCGTTTGGCCGTCGGGGGAGAAAGCCACAGAATTGACACTAGCTTCATGGCCGCGCAAGACGGTGGGTTCGGCGGTCGGCTGGGCCAGATTCCAGAGGCGGATGGTTTGGTCAGCGCTGCCGGAGGCCAGCGTTTGGCCGTTGGGGGAGAAGGCCACCGAACTGACCCCAGACTCATGGCCGCGCAAGACGCCATTTGAATAGGGAGTCTCTGTCAGCAGCGTTCGCAGCCTTTCATCCTGCAGCCACTCGGAATTTGCCATAAGCTCTCGATTGATATTAACTGCTTCAATGGCTAGTAGCGTCGCTAATTCCGTGTCTTCTCCCTGCTTTGCACTGGGTGCCAAGGCTGCCAGCGATTGCGCCAGGGTGATTCGTCCTTGTCGCTCGGCTTCGTCCCGCTGGCTGCTCGCTTGTTGAAAAAGCAAAAAGACAGTCACTGCCAGAATCGTTGTCGCTGTTAGCAAAATACGCTGGATGCGGGAACGACGACGCAGTTCATTGTTAATGCGAATTTGTTCGGTGGCGCGTGCTTCGGCCTCTTGCAGCAAATCATGGCGCAACTGCTGGCTGGCCGTCAAAAATTCCTGCTCCAGTGCATTCAGCCTCCCCTCGTTTTCTGCTGCCCACGCCTCGGCCTGCCCCAGCCGCACCCCCCGGTACAGGGCATCGGGGTCACGTTTAAACTCGTTGCTGTCCCACTGCTGCGCTGCCCGCGTCAGGCGGCGGTGAATTTGCAGCCCCTCGCGGTCAGCATCCAGCCAGCCGCGCAGCGTCTCCCACTCCCGAATCAACGCCTCGTGCGCCACCTCCACTTCGTCTTTATCCGTTGTCAGCAGCCGCGCATTCGCCAGCCGCTGCACCACCGTTTCCGTTGCAGTTGTCTCATCTCCTGTGGGCAGCAGTTCCGCCTGCTGCACCCGCCGCCGCGTATCCTCCGTCCCCTCCCCCAGCTCCGTCAGCCGC
Source organism: Anaerolineales bacterium (assembly GCA_020432595.1). Next base: position 3,950 of record JAGQGA010000162.1, read on the forward strand.
AGGAAAATGTTGCGGGCAATCGCCTGCTCCTGTTCCGTCAGCGCGGCAAAGGTGGCTTCGGCGGTTTGGGCAATGGCACCCTTCACCCCGCCTGCCGCCCGGTACCCCACGTGCGTCAACTCCCCGTTCCGCTGCCGCCGCCACGTCTCCTGCAGGGCATGGGAAAGCAGCGGCAAGCCGCCTGGTTCCTCCCCCACCTCATCCAACATCGTCGCCACCAGCGTTGGCTCAAAACGCAGCCCCTGCGCCGTGGCTGGCTGCTGAATAGCGCGGCGCAGTTCGGCGCGATCCATTGGCCCAATATACCGCTGCTGCCGCTCTAGCCGCTGCCGCAGCCCCTCATAGTCGGCGCAGCGGTGGTAAAAATCTGCCCGCAGCGTCAGCACAACCGTCAGCGGGCACGCCGTCGCCTCCTCCACGGCATAAAGCACATTTTCCACAAACGCCCGCCGCTCGGCTTCGTCCTTGCACAGCGTGAACAGCTCTTCAAATTGGTCTAGGACGAGGAGAATGGTGGTTGGTGGCTGGTAGCTGGTGGCTAATCGCTGGATGTAAAGGTCGAGGCTGCGTTTGTCGCCCATCAAGTCATCCATCAGCGTCGCTTCGGCTCGTACCGATTCCGCGCCCTGGGTCAGGCTCCTTGCCAACGCACGTAGCGGGTGGGCGGTGGGAGTGATGATATGGATGCGGCGGCCATCGGCCCACTCTGGCCGCTGCCGCAGTGCCGCTACCACCCCCGCCCGCACCAGCGACGACTTGCCGCTGCCCGACGCGCCGACAATCGCCAAAAAGTTGTCGCCTACCTGTGGCGCGTCGGGAAACAGGCGGTTGACCAGCTCCTCGGTCAGCTTTTCGCGGCCAAAAAAGAGGGGCGCATCGGCCACGTCGTAATACAGCAGCCCTTTGTAGGGGCAGTCGGCCAACGGGCGCAGCGGCTCTCCCGGCCAGGCCAGGTGCGGACGGTGGCGGGCGCACGTTTCCACCAGCAGTTCCAGCTTGCCATGTTGCTGGCAGTGAACGATGAGTTCACGCACCTTGTCAGGGCGCGTTTCCCCCGGCAGGTCATCATAGGCAACACCCAGATCAAAACAAAGCGTGCGTAATTGCCCTTGGTCAAAGGTTTGCTCAATCAGTTGGCGTAGCTGGGTTAAATCCTGGTTAGTCATCATCAGCCGGTGCGCGTCAGGCGGTCACAGTTGCGGAAACAGGTCAATTGTAGAGGGGGAATGGGGTGGTGTCAAAACAAAGGGCGTGGCACCAACCATCCATATTATCGTAGGGGCGGGACGGTGCGGATTGGCCTTTGCCAAAACAGTTGACCTGGTCTCCGCACCGTCTCGCCCATGCTTTGCGCCAACAACGGGGCAGGCCAGGGCGAGACGACCGGGAGACAAGACCAGCGGTGTTGCCAGCGCCAATCCCGGTCGTCCCGCCCCTACCATCATTGGCGGATGGCGTGTTGGCAATTGGGCGTTACAATTGGCGGGCAGAATGTGGACGCAAGGGAGAGTAAACGATGGGTTTTGATTTGGCAGCGGTAGATTATGTGTTGAACACCACGCGGTCGGTGCGGAAGCGGCTGGATTTGGCGCGGCCGGTGGAACGCGATGTGGTGGAGGCATGTTTGCAGATTGCGCTGCAGGCCCCGACGGGCGGTAACGTGCAAGGGTGGCGCTTTGTGGTGGTGCAGGATGCAGCCAAGCGGCACCGCATTGGCGAACTGTATGCCCAGTCGTTTGCCATTTACCGTGCTGAACGGGAGCCAGGGATGCAGCGGCTGAAGGGGGCGTATGGGGAGCAAACGCGGCGGGTGGTGGATTCGGCGCAATATTTGGCCGACATCATGGGGCAGGTGCCGCTGATGGTCATTCCCTGCATTTATGGGCGGGTGGAAACGGCCGTTCAGATGGATCAAGCTGGACTCTACGGTTCCATTTTGCCGGCCGCCTGGTCGTTGATGTTGGCACTGCGGGCGCGGGGCATTGGGTCGTCGTGGACAACGCTGCATTTGCGCTACGCTGACGAAATTGCCGCCCTGCTGGGCATCCCCGAAGGAGTGACGCAGGCGGCGCTGCTGCCCATTGCCTATTTTACGGGCGACACCTTCCAGCCAGCCAAGCGTCTGCCGTTGCAGAAGGTGATGTTTTGGGATGAATGGAAATAAATAACTTGGAGATTGGAGATTGGAGATTGATGAAGGTTCATAATCTCCAATCTCCAATCTCCAATCTCTATTTATGTTAACAGTTGACAGGGCAAAATTGGCAGAATGGCTGAGCTGGTTGGTGCAGATTCCGAGCGTGAACCCGGCGCATGTGGGGCCACGGGCGGGGATGGTGGGGGAGAAGGCGGTGATAACGGCCGTTTCGCAAAAGCTCCGTGAATTCGGTGGCGAGGTTGCCATTGAAGAGGTGTATCCTGACCGCCCCAATCTGTACGGCATCTGGCACGGCACGTCGGATCGCTGGGTGGCGATTGACGTGCATGTGGACACGGTGGGGGTGGAGCAGATGACCGACCCGCCGTTTGATGGTCGGGTGGAAAACGGCCGGGTTTATGGACGCGGCTCGGTGGACACCAAGGCCAGTTTGGGGGTGGCGCTGGCGCTACTGGAGCAAATGCACAGCGGCGGCATCACCCCCGAAGCCAACGTGCTGCTCTGTGTCAACGTGGATGAAGAACACCACGCGCAGGGGGCGGTGGCGCTGGACGGCTGGATTCGGCGGCAGGGGCTGCATATTGACCAGCTTATGGTGGCGGAACCGACCCTGTGCGTGCCGGTGTACGGCCACAAGGGGTATAGTGGCTTTCATTTTATGGTGCAGGGGAAGGCGGCGCACAGTTCGCAGCCCCATCTGGGCATCAACGCCATTACGGGGGCGGCCCACATTGTGCTGGCGATTGCCGAGGAAAATGAGCGGCTGCAATCGCTCCCGCCGAGTACGGAACTGGGTGGGGCGACGATAACGGCCGTTCTCATCAACGGCGGCAACGGCATGAACGTCGTTCCCGATAGCTGCACCGTCTCCGTTAGCCGCCGCAACGTGCCGGGCGAGGACGTGGCGCAAATTGAGGCCGACGTGGAAAAGCTGGTGCGCGAGAGCTGCCCGCTGCCGGTGACAATGGATGCCCCGCTGGGTGTCCCCGCCTACTACCAGCCGGCCGACTCCCCCTGGATTCAGCAGCTTGCGGCGTGGTCGGGCAACGCCCCCAACGTCGTCCCCTACGGCACCAACGCCCTGATGTACCAGCCCAATTTGGCCGACGAGATCGTGGTCTTTGGCCCTGGCTCGATTGACCAGGCCCACGGCGCGGTGGAGTGGGTGGAGATTGGGGAGTTGGTGAAGTTGGCGGAAATTTACGGCCGTTGGTGGGGGGTGTAGAAGAAGAGACTGAGAGATTGAGAGATTGGGAGACTCCAATCTCCCAATCTCCTAATCTCTGAATCTCCAATCCCCAATCTCCAATCCCCAAAGGACTTTCCCATGTCAGAAAAAACAGACAGCATCCTCATCGCCACCGGCTCATTGACGCAGACGCAAAGTGACCAAACGGCCGGGTTTGAGATTCTCGACGAGTTTGAGCGGTTTAACCAGAAGGACGACGTGTTTCGCCGTTCCTGGTGGGATGAGCGCATTCGCAGCGAAAAGGCGATGCTGTTTTACGCCACCTACCGCGAGCCGCTAAAAACGTGGCGCAAGGCCGACGGCTTTACGCAAAAAGATTTTGCCCTCCGCAACGCCGCCTGGCACGTCAGCGACATCTTTACCGAGCTAAAAGAGGGGGAGGATCGGCGGGAGGGGTTTAGCGATGAGTTTACGCTGTACCGCGATGTTGCCAAAAACAAGATTGATCTGGGGACGGTAGCGGAGGCAACGGCCGAAATAAAGCGAGTGGCACGGGGGTTTGGGGCTGATTTGGTGGGCGTTACCGGCTATGACGAGCGGTGGATGTATGTCAACAAATTTAGCGACATGAGCAAGCTGGAAAAGCCGCAGGAGATTCCCGCTGGACTCAACAACGTCATCGTCACGGCGCAGGCGATGGATTATGATCTCATTCGCACCGTGCCATCGGCACTGAGCGGCGCGGCCACCGGGTTGGGCTACTCCCATGATGCGCTGGTGGTGCTGTCCATCACCCAGTTTATCCGCAATTTGGGCTACAACGCCGTTGCCAGCATGAACGACACCGCCCTGGCAATCCCGCTGGCGATTAAGGCGGGGCTGGGGGAGTATGGGCGCAATGGGCTGCTGATTACGAAAGAGTTTGGCCCCCGCGTGCGGCTGGGCAAGATTTTTACCGACATGCCGCTGGATCATGATGCCCCGATTTGCTTTGGCGTGAAGGAATTTTGCCAGGCTTGCCAACGGTGCGCTGGCAATTGCCCAGTGAAAGCGATTCCGTTTGGCGAACCGTCAGCCGAACGGCACAACCAATCAAATTTGAAAGGGGTGGTGAAGTGGTCGGTGGATGGGGAGAAATGTTTTGGCTACTGGGCGGCGCAAAACAGCGACTGCTCGATTTGTATTCGCGTTTGCCCCTACAACAAGGATTATTCCAAATGGTACGTGCGGCTGGCGCGTGATTTGGCGGGAACGCGGCTGCGGGGGGTGCTGCTGTGGCTGGATGTGCGCATGGGGTATGGGGAGCGGATGAAGCCGACGCTGTGGTGGCAGGGGGCGCGGGAGTCGCTGTGGGAGCGACTGCGGCAACTGGTGGTGGGGAACAAGAAGGGTAGGACGCGGGCAAACGTGGACGGGCGCGGATAGCTGGTGGCGTGAAGGGGGCGTAAAAACGGCCGTTTTTGTCTGTAAACAAGTTGACATTTTATCCATCTGGCATATAGTGCTTAAGTAACAGTAGTGCAAGTTTTGAGGTTGCACTTGGGGTAGTCTTCCAACCTATAACCTCACAACAATTTATAAACGGTTGCAGGAAAGCCGGTAGAATCCTATTTTGTGGTTGAGAAAGGGCGCATTTCAGGAAAACGTGCCGCTTTGGGCAACCTGAGAGTCTCGTTTATGCTGAGCTGCTCGGCATAAGACGCTGGTTTTTCGGAGGATTGCACATATGAAAAAGATGACGCTTTCATCACGTAGCGTCACAATGGTTGCTGCCTTGTTGCTGGCCGTTGTGACGGCTGGTTTTGCCATTGCCAGCCGCGCCCAAGCTGCGGGAGAAGTGATTACCCAATTTCCTGGTCTAAGCGATGGTGGCAATATGCCAATGGGCACACAGCCCCCTGACGTTAGTTTAGACGTAGGCCCCCATTTTGTTTTGCAGGCTGTTAACAAACAGCTTGCTATTTTTGACAAGTTGCGTGGCACCCCTCTGGTCGCCAATGATTTAGATGGTTTCTTTGAAGATGGCGAACTGGATTACTCCTACGCGCCGCCGATTGTGGGCAGCACCGAGGGGCGGGTGGCGTGCAACAGCTATAACCAGGGGCAGCCGCAGGTTTTTTATGATCACCTGTCGCAGCATTGGATTATTACCTCGGTGGCCTATGAGCCGGACAAGGTGGACACAGGGCCGTATTTCCAATGTATGGCGATTACGCGACACCCCACGGTGCG
>JAGQGA010000163.1 GCA_020432595.1 Anaerolineales bacterium
GGTATTATGGCGAGATTGAGTCGGTGATGTGCCAGTTGAGCTATCACGTTGAACGCGACCCGCGACCCGATGGTTCGGATTATGAACGGACGGATGATGGTGGGGCGATTTTGCTGCAATTTCAGAGTGGGGCGCAGGGGGTGATTACAGCATCGGCCGTTTGTTATGAGGATACGCCTTTTGGGCAGACGCACCATATGGAGTTTCATGGCAGTGGGGGCACAATTTACGCCTTTGTGGATTGGGACACCGTGCAGGAAGTAAGAGGCGCACGAGTTGGCGAGGGGATGATTCACGATTTGCCCATTCCTGAGGAGATTTGGGGGAAGGCGCGGCGAGACACGGTGCATAACACGTACAAGGATGTGTTCCGTGAGCATGATTTTATGGCGCGGGGCTGGATTACGGCCATCGTGGAGGGCGGTGAGCCGGAGCCGACGTTTGCCGAGGCTTTGCATGTGCAGAAGGTGATCGCGGCTTGCCAATTGAGTGCGAAGGAAGATCGTCGCGTGCGAATTGATGAGGTTTAGAGCGTGGTGCGTGATGCGTAGTGCGTGATGGATTTGATTACGCACCACATACTACGAGTGAAAAAGTAGGCAGAGAAGGGAAGATATGAAAGCTTATTTTGAGGAAAGCGATATTCGCTTAGACGAATTTGAGGCGATTTGTAAGCAGTCGGCGGATTTGGCGGATTATCCTTTGGCAACGGCCGTTCAGAAAAACATTGTCATTTATGATGGGGAGCAGTTGCGCGGAATGTTGGACGAGGATGAGGCGGCGATTCGGGCGGAGTGGATTCATTGTTTGAAGGATGGGCCAGGGGTATTTGTGATTAAGCGGGCTTATGCAGAAACGGCCGTTATTGATGAGATGACGGCCGTTTTCCAGCAAATCGTAGCTCAAGAGAAAGCCACCAAGGGCGAAGGCGGCGACCATTTCGGTCAAAATGAACGCATCTGGAACTCCATTCAAAAACCTTGTGAAATCGCGCCCGAACTGTTTATCGAGTATTATGGCAACCCCTTTTTAGCCTTGGCTTCTAAAGCCTGGCTAGGGCCGTATTACCAAATCACCGCCCAAATGAATAGCGTTAAACCGGGCAATAAGGCTCAATCTTCCCATCGTGATTACCATTTGGGGTTTCAGAATCGGGCGACGACGGCGCATTTTCCGGCGCATGTGCAGGTGATGTCCCAATATTTGACCTTGCAAGGAGCCATTGCTCATGGGGACATGCCGCTGGAGATGGGACCGACTCTCTTTTTACCTTTCTCGCAGCAATATGAGGCGGGGTATCTTACTTTCCATGATGAGGAATTTCGCGCCTATTTTGCTGAGCATAAGGTGCAGCTTCCGCTGGAGAAAGGGGATATGGTCTACTTTAGCCCGGCACTGTTTCATGGGGCTGGGGAAAATTTGGGTACGGCGGATCGTATTGCCAATTTAGTGCAAATTTCATCGGCGTTTGGACGGCCGATGGAGACGGTGAACCGCACCAAAATCGTGGAGAAGGTGTACCCCATTTTGCTAGAGAAGGTCGAACAAGGAGTCCTTTCGGACAGACTGATTCAAGATACGGTGGCGGCAATGGCTGATGGCTATTCTTTCCCCACCAATTTGGACTCAGATCCGCCGATTGGAGGGAATGTGCCGGTGACGGCGCAGCAGTTGGTGCATGAGGCGTTGGGGGCGAAACGGCCGTTAACCGACCTAATGCAATTATTAGCCGACTACGCCGAGCGGTGCACAGCATAGGGGCCAATCAGAACAGTAAACATTGGCGTGATTGATACGAGCTAGATGGGAACGGTGCATAGCCGTTCCTACTTTCAAAACAGGAACGAATGAAAAGGAGAGGATCAAAATGGCAAAACCAGGGACAGTTTATGAACCGCTGGAAAAAGTCCGTAAGGAATTAAAAGTAAGGTGGGTGCGACCCGCCATTGACCGTGATAAGTTGCAAGAACTCAATCGGCGCAGTGATGCTCAGGGTTGGTTTCAGGCTGGTGGGCATCTGCTTGTTTGGCTGTTGACGGGAACGGCCGTTTACTATTCATGGGCGCACCACAGTTGGCTGCTTTTCTTGATCGCCCTCTTTTTGCACGGTACAGTTGCCAGCTTTTTTGTGGGTATCGCCCCGCATGAATTGGGGCATGGCACTGTTTTCAAAACCAAAATTCTCAACCAAATCTTCCTTTACATTTACAGTTGCTTAGGTTGGTGGGATCATTATGACTATGCTGCCAGCCACACCTATCATCACCGTTATACCCTCCATCCAGAAGGGGATCGGGAAAACCTGCTGCCCATTTCCCCAATGGTAGGCCCTTTCTTCCTGGTGCAGTTGCTCACCATCAATATCTTTACACAGCCAGGGCGAACCTTTGGGAAAGGGGGCTTCATTTCCACCGTCTACGTCACCGCTTTAGGCGCGTTTGGGTTATTTGGCTCCATCAAAATCCCCGTCAATGAATGGTTAAGAGCCTTACACGCAGACCAGCCTGAAATGCGTCAAGATGCCATTTGGTGGGATCGTTTTCTCTTGATATTCCATGGCGCAGTCATCTTGGCTTCGCTTTTGACTGGCTATTGGGTCTTCATCTTTATCATCTCGCTCTCTCCCTTCATCGCTAATTGGGGTGTGTATATGCTGGGCATGACCCAACACACAGGCCTCAAAGAGAATGATAATGATTTTCGCAAAGCCACGCGCTCTGTCAAAACAAACTTCATCTGGGAGTTTCTGTATTGGCGGATGAACTGGCACACCGAGCATCACATGTTTGCCGGTATTCCCTGTTATAACCTGAAAGCCCTGTACCATGAAATTGCTGACCAGATGCCAGAACCACGTACCCTTTTGGGGGCTTGGCAAGAGATGCGGGAGACTTGGGATAAGCAGCAGGAAGACCCTGATTACTATTTTGATACACCAGTACCGCCCGTTAAGCAGGATATGAAGAAGAGCCGCCGAGCAGATGATTTGGAAAGCTCTATCGGCGATTTAGCACCAAAAGGATTGCAGTAATCATGAATATTTATCACAACCGTCCTACTGTCGCTGACATTCGTGCCATGAAGGCACGTGGAGAGAAGATCTCCATGCTCTACGTGAACACGCTTGAAGAAGCCGCTGCTGCTGCCGCTGCTGGGGTACACATGCTCTCCATTGAAGGCCGTTTTATGTCGCCGGAGATGAGGGAAGCGGCAGGAGATTGTTTTATTCAGGTAGGCTTGCCGTATGGCCCTTGGGGAGGGGGTAAGTTGGTGAATTCTGATGATTATCTGCGAGCTGCTTTTCAATACATGGGGATGGGAGGCGACTGCTTCTATTGTTCAGCCTCATTAGACATCCAAAAGGTGTTGTGTGACAATGCTATCCCGATTGTGGCGCATGTGGGGCTGATCCCTTCGCAATGTACGTGGACAGGTGGGTTTAAGGCGGTGGGGAAAACGGCCGTTTCCGCCAAAGCTGTCTGGGATCACATCAAACGATTGGAAGCGATTGGTGCTTTTGGTGCAGAATTGGAAGTTGTGCCAGATCGTGTGGCTAAAGTCATTACGGAAAACACACCGATGATCATGCTGGGGATGGGGGCAGGGCCTTGGGCAGATGCTCAATATCTCTTTGCTGAGGATGTGTTGGGTTATAACCCCGGCCATAAGCCACGCCATGCGAAAACCTACCGCGATTTCCGAGCCGAATACGACAGGTTACAACAAGAACGTATTGCTGCTTTTAAGGAGTTCATTGCTGATGTAAACAGTGGTGATTATCCTGAACCGAAGCATGTTGTGCCTATCAAGGATGAGGAGTTTGAAGCGTTTTTGGCGCAGGTTGGGTAGCCAAATGAATGAAAATGGTTGCTGGTGGCTTGTACCAGCAACCAGCAACTATTTACAAGGGAAATTGAGGAGCAACTGATGCAGTATAAAGCCGAGAACATCTTGGTTTGCCCTATGGCAAGCGAGACAGACCCTGACCTGATTTTGTCTATTACCCCTGAGGAAGCAGGGTGGGATTATATTTACTTTCAAGCGCGGCGTTTAAGTGCCGGCCGTTCCTGGTCATTCCAAAGTGGTGAGCATGAGCTGGCAATTGTGATTTTGAGCGGCAAGTTTTCGGTGGCCTCTAATCGCGGCGAGTGGTTGGGGATTGAACGGGAGAGTGTGTGGACGGGGGCAGCAACGGCCGTTTATCTCCCCCGCCACACCCAATTCACCATCACCGCCGAACAAGACAGCGAATACGCCGTCACTTGGGTCGCCACCGACGAAGACCACGACCCCTGGCTCATCCCGCCCCAAGATGTTGCCGTTTCCGTGCGTGGCGGCGACAACGTAAGTCGCCAAATCAACGACCTGCTGCCGCCAGGCTCACCCGTCCATCGCCTCGTCCTCGTTGAGGTCTACACCCCCAGCGGCAACTGGAGCAGCTACCCACCCCATAAGCACGATGTCCACATCGAAGACGAAGCGGGCAATCTCATCGAAGCCGATTTGGAAGAAGTCTACTTTTACAAAATAGACAAACCCAACGGCTACGCCTACCAGCGCGTCTACACCGACGACAACTCACCCATGCAGCAGGCCGGCAACCCCATTGATGCCCTCGTTAAAGCCGAAAACAACTGTGCCGTCCTCGTCCCCGAAGGGTATCACCCAGTCGTCAGTGCCCCCGGCTACACTACCTACTACCTCAACGTCCTCGCCGGTTCCGCCCAAAGCCTCGCCAACCAGGACGACCCCAATTTCACCTGGGTGAAACACGCTTACCAAGGCGTTGATCCCCGCTTACCGCTTTATTAGGCGTGGTGCGTGGTACGTGGTGCGTTGAGGAAATAGGTGTTCTGTGGAGATAATTGGGAATGAAATATGGTACCACCGACGATAACAAATGATGTTTTATGGCAAACTGAGGTCTATCGTCTTGCTTGCTTCTTAAGTGAGTTAGCTTGGCATGATGTCTCCAAGTTATACCGCGATCATCGCACCCTTTCCCTGTCCGATCAACTCTATCGGTCAACAGGCAGTATCAGTGCCAATATCAGCGAAGGGTATAGCCGTGCTTCAGGTAAAGATCAGGCACGATTCTACGAATATGCTTTAGGTTCTGCTCGTGAAGCACGGGACTGGTATTTCAAAGGACGGCATATTCTAAGCACAGAAGTAACTACCCATCGCCTTAACTTACTTGCCCAAATCATCCGTTCATTACTAAAAATGATACCCAAATACAGAGGCAGTTACCTCAAAGAAGAAGGCATAGATTACGAAATTGTCCCCCCTCTTTCTCACCTTCTAACAGAAGTACCCATGCCCATACTTGACGCACCACGCACCACGCACCACGCACCAGGAGACAACTCATGACCACCCATAACCGCCTCTACGACACCCTCCACATGGGACGCTCCTCAATAGATTTGTATTCCAACGACATTGGCGCAGCGTTTGTAGACATTCAAAGCTTTGCCGCCTATGTCGGTGGCTCGCCGACGAATATCAGCGTGGGGGCACGCCGTTTGGGGTTGAATACGGTCTTGTTGACGGGGCTGGGCAATGACCCCGTTGGCGACTTCATTCTCAACTTCTTGCAGAAAGAAGGGGTAGAGATGGCCTTCAGCCCGCGTAAGCCTGGCTATCGCACCAGCGCGGTAGTGTTGGGCATCGAGCCACCCGATAAATTCCCCCTGGTTTATTACCGCGACCACTGTGCCGATGTGGAACTGACCATTGACGATGTGCTGGCTGCCCCCTTGGCTCAATCCCGTATCTTCCAATTTGCGGGAACCAATTTGAGCCGGGAGCCAGTCCGTAGCGCCACCCTGTTTGCCGCTGAAATGGCGCACCAAGTCGGCACTGAGGTGGTGCTGGACATAGATTTTCGTCCCGATCAATGGCATGACCCCCGTGCTTTCGGCGTTGCCATCCGCTCCGTGCTGCCCCATGTAGACATAGTTATCGGCACCGATGACGAGATTAACGCGGCCATGCTCCACGACCCCCGGCAATTGCATTTAACCCACAGCCAAATGTCTGATGCCAGGGTTGGTGGAAACACAGCAGACAACATCGAAAAAATGCTGCAAATGGGGGTGCGCGTGTTGGTGCAGAAGCGTGGTGAACACGGCTCGCGGGTACATTTGGGGGTGGGGGAGAAGATTGACGCGCCTGGCTTTCCGGTGGATGTTTTTAATATTTTGGGCGCGGGCGATGCCTTTGCCTCCGGCTTTTTGTACGGCTATGTGCAAGGGTGGGATTGGTATAAGGCGGCGCGGATGGGCAATGCGTGTGGGGCGATGGTGGTGACGCGCCACGGCTGTTCCATTAGTATGCCGCATCTGGCCGAAGTTTTGCAGTTTATTGAAGAGAAGGATGGTTTTTAGATGACAACTTACAATGGGCCATTGCATGAAATGGCGATGACCACACCGACCATGTATTGGAATGACTCCTGCGCGGTGTCGGAATTGAGCTATGCCATTGAGCGAGGGGCATCGGGGGCGACAAGCAACCCCATTATTGTGCTAAATGCGTTGAAGAAGGAAATGCACCTGTGGCAAGCCCGCATTTACGAGATTATTGCCGACAACCCCACCTGGTCAGAAGCAGAGGTGGGAGCACAGGTTTATCGGGAAGTGGCGTTGCATGGAGCCAAGCTGCTGCTGCCGGTGCATGAGGCGACAGCGGGCAAGTGGGGGCGGCTATCCATTCAGACGGATCCCAGACTTTACCGCAACACCGAGGCAATTTTGGCGCAGGCAGAGTATTACGGCAATTTAGCCCCGAACATGCAGGTGAAAATGCCCGCCACCAGTGCCGGGATTAGCATGGTGGAAGAAGCAACTTATCGGGGCATCAATTTGAATATCACGGTGAGCTTTACTGTGCCGCAGGTGTTGGCGGCTGGGGCAGCCATTGAGCGGGGTCTGGCGCGGCGTGAGGCTGAAGGATTGGACACGAGCAAAATGTCCCCGGCCGTCACGATGATGGTGGGCCGTACCGATGATTGGATGAAGGTGACGGTCAAAAAAGAGGGCATTGCCATTGACCCTGCCTGCTTGGAGTGGGCGGGGGTGGCCTGTTTTAAACGGGCGTATGGCATTTACCAAGAGCGTGGGTATCGAGCCAAGCTACTGGCGGCGGCCTATCGCAATTTTTACCATTGGACGGAGTTTGTCGGGGGAGAGGTGCTGTTGACCATTCCCTGGGAGTGGCAGGTGAAGTTTAATGAGTCGGATGTGAAGCCGGTGCCGCGTATGGATGTGCCGGTGGCGGCGGAGATTATGGCGGCGTTGAGCAGGCAGATTCCAGAATTCCGTAGGGTGTATGAGCCAGATGGGATGAGCGTGGCTGAATTTGACACGTTTGGGGGCACCGTGCGGACGCTGCGCTCGTTTATTGAGGGGTCACATACCTTTGAAGGGGTGATTCGGGATATGATGTTGCCAAATCCAGATTTGTAGGTCGCTAATCGGTAATCGGTAATCAGTAACCGGTAATCAGTACCGATTACTGATTACCGGTTACTGATTACTGTACAGAAGGTGTTGTATGTCAACGATACGATTAACAATGGCGCAGGCGGTGATTGCGTTTTTGAAGAATCAATATGTGGAGCGGGATGGGGTAGAACGGCCGTTTTTCGCGGGCTGTTTTGGCATCTTTGGGCACGGCAACGTGGCCGGGGTTGGTCAGGCCTTGCAGGAAAACCCCGACTTTCGCTATTATCAGACCCGCAACGAGCAGGCGATGGTGCATACGGCGGCGGCCTATGCCAAAATGAGCAACCGGCTGCAAACCCTGATTTGCACCACTTCGATTGGACCGGGTGCCACCAACATGCTGACGGCAGCGGCGGGAGCCACCATTAACCGGTTGCCGGTGCTGCTGCTGCCGGGGGACATTTTTGCTCGGCGCAACGTCGCCCCGGTGCTGCAGCAGTTAGAATCCGAACACAGCCAGGACATCTCGGTGAACGATTGTTTTAAGCCCATTAGCCGCTATTGGGACCGAATCAACCGGCCAGACCAGATTTTGCTGGCTTTGCCAGAGGCGATGCGGGTGTTGACCAGCCCGGTGGACACAGGCGCGGTGACGCTGGCGCTGCCGCAGGATGTGCAGGCGGAGGCGTTTGATTACCCGACGGCCTTTTTTGCCAAGCGGGTGTGGCATGTGGCGCGGAACCGGGCAGATGCGGCCAGTGTGGCGCGGGCTGTTGAGTGGATTCGGGGGGCGAAACGGCCGTTTATCGTCGCCGGAGGTGGCACTCTCTACAGCGAAGCTACCGAGCAACTGCGCCAATTTGTGGAGCAAACCGGCATTCCCGTGGGTGAAACAATGGCGGGTAAGGGCAGCCTCCGTTATGACCATCCCCTGTGCATGGGTGCCGTGGGAGCCACAGGCACCCTGGCGGCCAATCGGCTGGCAAAAGAGGCCGATGTGGTCATTGGCATTGGCACGCGCTACAGCGATTTCACCACCGCCAGCAAAACCGCCTTCCAAAACCCCAACGTGTGTTTTATCAACATTAACGTGGCCGAATTTGATGCCTACAAGCACAACGCCCTGCCGCTGGTGGGCGACGCTCAAGTAACGTTGGCAGAATTGTCACAAGCGTTGGGCGATTACCACGTGGATGGCGACTATGAAGCCACAGCCAACGCCCTTCACGATGAGTGGGAGGCAGAAGTACAACGCATTTACGATATTCGCCACGAGCCATTGGTGAGCCAGGGCGAGCTAATTGGGGCGGTTAATGATTTGGGCGACCCGGAGGCGGTGATGGTGTGTGCGGCGGGTAGCTTGCCGGGCGATTTGCACAAGCTGTGGCGCAGCCGTCACCCCAAACAGTACCATTTGGAATATGGCAATAGCTGTATGGGGTATGAGATTGCGGGCGGCTTGGGCATCAAGATGGCTGACCCGCAGCGCGAAGTGTATGTTTTGGTGGGGGATGGCAGCTATTTGATGTTGTCGGCCGATATTGTGACCTCGGTACAGGAAGGCTACAAGCTGACGATTGTACTGATGGATAACAGCGGTTATAAGAGCATCGGGGCGTTGAGCCGTTCGCTTGGCAGCCAGGGGTTTGGCACGCGCTATGTGTTCCCTAAAGATGGCGGATTGCCGAGTGATACGGCCGTTTCTGTGCAAACGCTCCCTGTTGATTTGGCCGCCAATGCCCGCAGCTTGGGGGCACATGTGATAGAATGTGCCACTTACGATGACTTTGTTACGGCTCTGAAAACTGCAAAAACCATTGACCGCACAACGGTTATTTATGTTCGCAACGACCGCTATGTCGGTGTACCTGGCTATGAAAGCTGGTGGGATGGGCCCGTTGCCGAGGGAAGTACGATGCATACCGTGCAGGCGGCGCGGGAAGAGTGGGAAGATAATCGGGCAAAGGAACGATATTTTCTTTAGTGCGGAGTGCGTGGTGCGTTTGGCGCACCACGTACCACGCACCATTTCTTGAAG
>JAGQGA010000164.1 GCA_020432595.1 Anaerolineales bacterium
TACCTGTTCCAGCTTGTCCGTTTGGGAAAAGCGAACAATTTTGGCGGTTGTTGTCACATTTTCTAATGGTTTCAAGACCTGTTTTTGTTTGTAAAGTGCTAACAACATGCCCAATGGGGCATATTGAGTATTGAATGATTGATTGGTAAGACCAAATTTTGTATTCATCACGAAACTCCTTTCTGGGTCTAAGTCAAATGAAGTTTTTTGATGATAGTCCAATTTGGTTCAGAATCGTTAATTTCGGCCTATTTTGGCAAGTTGAAACCTGTCCTGTTTGAATGAAAAAGTTGAATCTTGGTCAGTTTGTACAAAAATAAGGAAACAGAGGGAGCTATGTCTGTTTACAACAAACAGCTCTCAAGCGGGATAAAAAATTGGGCAGACAAGTTGGGGATTATTGAGGAGGCCAGCAAGGGGCTGGCTGGAGGAAACAGACGGGGCGGCAATGCACACCACCCCGTCTAAATGGCTAGGTTTTCTACCGCTTTTCGATGACGAAGGTGGGAACGGAGGAACCGCCGCCGGCCGTCACGTTAAGCAGAGGATCCGTGGAGAGACGGGTGAGACAGCCGTCTACGTAGTCGCCGTGGAAGATGAAGGGGGCGGTGTCGTACATGCGGTCGTAGATTTGCAAACGGCCGTTAATCATACTCGGATATGGCTCTTCCGGGATCACCACCCGCTCCTGCACAATATACGAATTCGCCAGTGCCTCTTGCACCGCTTGCTCCCAGCCACTGCTGTTCGTTTGCCACCCCAGCACAATCCCGTGCCCACCATAATCATCATTCGGCTTTAACACCAGCTGATTTTGGTATTTGTGGATAAACGGAATCAGGTCAATGGGCAACCCGCCGTAAATCGTTTTGCGCTCTTCCACCCGGCGCGTCCAGGGGATGTGGGTTTTGATCACCCGCATTTCGTCCTCATCAAACAGGTGGGCGTTCTGTTCGTCGCTCAAAACGGCCAGGCTCATCTTTTTGTAGAGGATTTTGCAGCGGAACGGGTTGACCATGCACACATCGCCGTTGCGAACGGCTTGCACCACCGGATGATCCATGCCGCCGCGCTCGATGAGTTCGGTGATGAGGACGCGCTTATAGATGAGGGTGATGTGGTAGTCGCCGTCGGTTAAACGGCCGTTCTTATACGCCACATTCCTCGGATCCACAATCCGGCACTCCACCCCCTGCGACTTGAAATAATCTTCAAATAGCTCAAACTCGCTGTACGTCGGCACCTCGCTCCAGTCCAAAATGCCAATGCGCGGCTTTTCGCTGCTGCCCCCCCACTGCCGAAACGCATCCAACAGCACGTGCAGCACGCTGTGGCGAGTGGGCAACGGGCGCACTACATAATGGCGCAAAAACTCACCCATCACCGGCATCCCGTTGAAAACTGAGGTTAATACATCATTGTAGGCTGATGCGGCCGGAACCTCGGCGTTGTATTCGGTAAATTTGAGTTCGTTGTTTTCGGTGACGAAGAAGGAATCGAGCCGAGTTAGGGGTGTGTGTTCACCATAGCCAGGGTTAACCTGAATAAGTTCTTTCTCCCAATCATACAGGTCGAACTGCTCCGCAAAAACGGGGTCGGCCACGGCCGCTTCTGAGATTTTGCGGAAGGAGCGCAACAGCGGGCGAATGCTGCGGCGCAGGTAGTTGTATTGGTCGTGGGTGAGGAAACGGGGGCGGAGAACGGAGGTTAACGGCCGTTCGCCAAAAAACAGCCCCCGCCGCCGCATCTGCGAATCCAACTGCTCCTGCGATGCTGCCGCCAAATCATCCGTCAGCAAATCATGGTACGTCCGAATCGCATCACGTAGTGACATTATGCCTCTTCTCTCCCATTAAACAAACGCGCCCATTTCAACTCCGTCAACTGCGGACGCGGGTTTTTTGCCAGCCGAATCACCATATCGGCCATATGCTTCACCACCCAGTCAAAATAAACCGGCGTTAGCGAATTAATGTCCATATCAGGAGCCGGGTTCATAAAATCAATCGCATACGGTACCCCATCACGCACCGCAAACTCCACCGTGTTCATATCATACCCCAGCGCCTGCACCAGCGTCAGCGCATCATCTACCACCCGCTTGCCCAGTTCGGCACTCATATGGGCATGTTCCACAAGATATCGCTTCTCACGGGGGTCATACTTCATTGGCAGCACCTCGGTTTGCCCCAGGCACATGCAGCGCACATAATGATCCCACTGAATAAACTCTTGCAGCACCATCGTCAGCAGCCCCGATTGATTGTACGCATCCCACAAATCTTCCTTCGTGCGGCACACATACACATCGCGCCACCCCCCGCCGTGGGCATCTTTCAAAATACACGGCATTCCCACATACTCAATCAGCGCATCCCAATCCAGCGGATACTTCAAATTTCGCAAACTTTCGGTGTGGATAATGCCCGGCACATAATCTTTGTTGGGCAGCACCACCGTTTTGGGGCTGGCGACTCCCAGCCGCGTCGCCAGTGATGCTTCAAAAAATTTGTCATCGGCCGTCCACATAAACGGATTGTTGACCACTGTTACCCCTTGCAGCACCGCTTCCTTTAGATAGGAACGATAATAAGGCACCTCGTGGGAAATACGGTCTACAATCACCGCATACGGGTTTTTCTCATCCATCTTGGTGCCGCCCAGCTTCACATACTCGGCAACCACACCCTCATTCCGCCGGTTCACTTCTTCAATAAATGCTGGCGGAAACGACCATTCCCGCCCAACCAAAAGACCTACTTTCAACATCCTAAACCTCCTAAATTGGGAGATTGGGAGACTAGAATCTCTTAGTCTCCTAGTCCCCTAATCTCTTACTCTCCAAATTTCTCATTAATCATGCCCGCCGATGTAAATACCTAGCATCTGCTTCCACCACGGCCAATCATGTGCCCACCCATCCCATAATCGCAGCGCATTACCAATCCCTTTGTCCCATAGCAGATTGGACAAATGTTCGCTGCTGCCGCGCAGACCGTCTTCGTACCCCACCGCCAGAATGATGTCGAGGTTGCGGAGGGCGGCTAAACGGCCGTTGTCATGCTCATTCGGAATATACGCCACCGGGTTATTAAAATAGACATTATCATCACTGTACCCCTCCATCCAGCGCGAAATATCGTAAATCCCGCTCATCCCAATCGCCCGCCCCACCAGCTCCGGGTGGCGCAGGGCAAAATTCACCGCATGGTACGCCCCAAAGCTCGCCCCCACCGTCATCAAAAACGGGTTAGGGTTAAGTTTTGTACTAAGCGGCAGCACTTCTTGCAGCAAATAATTCTCATACTGCACATGCCGCCACGCCCGTTCCCCAGGATGCTTCCAATATGCATACCAGCTTTCCGCATCCACACTGTCCACACAATAAATTTGAACCCATCCCTGATCAAGCTGATGGCGCACTGTTTCCATCATTTGCCGATCTTCCCACTCATAAAAACGCCCCTTCGACGTTGGGAAAATCAGCACCCTCGCCCCCGCATGACCAAAAACCAGCAGTTCCATCTCTTGCCCCAACGCAGGGCTATACCAACTGTGATATTCTCTCTTCATCTCGTTTGTCGTAACGTCCTATACCAAACACCAAGCTATCTGTAGATAACTCCAACAAGATATAGATGTCGATGATAAAATTTGTCCATAATAATTTGGGAAGCTGAACAGACAATCGTCTGCAAGAAGTAACATAACTAGTCGCTATTGTAGCACATCACACCCGCTTGACGACCAAAACCCAACCGCTATAATCACTTTTTGCAAACACCAAGGAATGCAAACAGGAATTTATATGTTTGATAAGATTGCCAAAGTAGTTAGACGATATGAGGAAGTCGAGCGGCAAATGACCGACCCCGCCATTTTGTCTGACCATATGAAACTAACCGAACTCGCCCAGGAGCGCTCCGACCTGCAAGCATTGGTTGAAGCGTACCAGCGTCATCAAAAGCTGAGTGAAGAGCTGCGTGAGGCTGAAACCATGATGGAACTGGAAGATGATCCAGACATGGTGGCAATGGCAAAAGACGAAATTGACAGCCTGGGCGAACAAATAGAGGCATTGGAAATTGAGATGCGGCGGCTTCTCATTCCCAAAGATCCCCGCGACGACAAAAATGTCTACATCGAAATACGCGCCGGGGCCGGCGGCGACGAGGCGGGCATCTTTGCCGGTGACTTGCTCCGCATGTATACGCGCTATGCTGAGGGACGCAACTGGAAAACCGACATTGTTTCCGAAAACGCCACTGGGGTAGGTGGCTACAAAGAAGTGACCATGAGCGTGAAGGGCAAAGGTGCCTATTCTCGCCTGAAATTTGAAAGTGGTGTCCATCGCGTCCAGCGCGTACCCATTACCGAATCGCAGGGGCGCATTCACACCAGCACGGCCACCGTAGCTGTGATGCCAGAAATTGACGACGTGGAAATCACGCTTGATGAGCGCGACCTAGAGATTACGGCCGAATTTTCCTCTGGCCCTGGCGGTCAGCACATGCAGAAAAACGCCACCGCCGCCCGTATCATCCACAAACCAACTGGTATGATGGTTAAAATCCAGTCCGAGCGCAGCTTGACGCAAAACAAGCGATTGGGTATGGCAATTATTCAGGCGCGGCTGCAAGAGATGGAAGAAGAAAAACAGCACGCCGCCGTTGCCGCCGACCGCAAATCGCAAATTGGCACGGGCGACCGCAGCGAAAAGATTCGCACCTACAACTACCCGCAAACCCGCGTCACCGACCACCGCATTGGCTTTTCCAATTACAACTTGCCGGTGGTAATGGATGGGGATATTGACCCCTTTATTGACGCACTAACCATTGCCGACGAGGCAGAAAAGCTGGCCGATGTGGCCTAGTAGACAATGTAGGGAAAGTTTGCAAACTTTCCTTACAAGGAGAAGTAAATGACTAGCTATCAGCCACGCGGCTTGCATTACGAAGATTTTGAGATCGGCTACAGCATGAAAACGATTGGCCGCACGATTACCGAGACCGACATTGTGAATTTTGCCGGGCTGTCGGGCGACTTTAACCGCATTCATACCGATGCTGTGTATGCGGCCAAGGATTCATTTGGGCAGCGGGTGGCGCATGGGATGCTGGTGCAATCTATTGCCACTGGGCTGGCGGTGCAGTCGGGGATTATGGAGGGGACGGTGCTGGCGTTCCGTGAACTGACCTGCAAATTTAGCCTGCCAATTTTTATTGGCGACACGGTTCATGTGGAGCTGGAAGTGATTGATAAAAAGCTGTTCCGCCGTTTGGGTGGCGGCAATATTGTCATCAAATATGCGGTGATGAACCAGGATGAGAAGGCGGTGCAGCGCGGGGAGTGGGTGATGCTGATTAAGAGTCGGGAGTAGGATGGGACGCAGATTTACCTGATTAAAATGATCATAATCAGCACCCTGTTTTGCATGAGCAGGGAACTTTTTGGTGCAAACGGCCGTTAATAAACCAGTATGAGTGAAAAAGACCCAAAAAAACCTTCGGACGAGACGCCAAAAGCGCCACAAGAGCAGCCGACCAAACCCAAACAAGGCAAGTCGGATGATGTTGACTATGTTTCCCTGCTTGACCTGATGCGTGAGCAGGCCAATTTGGGCAGCGCCCCCCCTACCGCTGCCGGTGAACCCACGCAAACGGCTCCGGTGCCGCTGCATTCGCTGCCGCCAGAAAAGCGGGATGACGAACCGGGAACGGAAACGATGACGCCGCTGCCGGAAACACCCAAACGGCCGTTTACCCCCAGTTCCCTTCCCCTCTCACCTGACGAACTGACACCGACGGTAAAACGGCCGTTGGAGCAAGACGAAGACGCGACCACCATTCAGCCCCGCGTCGCCTTCCCCGGCCAAACCAAACCCCGTACCCGCCCCAACATCGGCGAAGCCCCCACCGAAATTCACCGCCGTCCGCAGCGTGGCGATTTGCCCGTGGGACTGCCTAAGCGGGAAGAGCAAACAGGGAGCACCGCCCCGCGCCCAACGCAGCGGCAGCAGCCCCAGCGCACGCAGCCCCAGCAACCCGTGCGGCAACAGCCGCAACAACCAGTACGGCAACAGCCGCAGCGGCAGCAAGAGGAGCGCGTGGGGCGGCGGCCGGCGGCGGCCACCCAGCCAGCCCCGCAGCCGCGCAACTGGGGCGGCTGTTTGCTGCGAGGGACGATTATTAGCTTGGTGTTGCTGCTGGTAGGAACGGCCGTTGCCATCGCCGGAGCCGCCATCTCTTACACCATCATTGCCAGCGCCTTGCCTGCCCCCACCGAACTCAGTGCCCGTGCCAGCACCTTTGAAACCGCCCGCATCTTTGATCGCAACGGCAATTTGCTTTATGCGCTGGCCGACCCCAACGCTGGGAACCGCACCCGCGTTTCCCTGGCCGAAATTGACCCCGACCTCATCAACGCCACCATCGCCACCGAAGATGCCCGCTTCTACCAAAACCCTGGCTTTGACCCCATCGGCATTGCCCGCGCCGTGGTGCAGGCCGCCCAGGAGCGCGAATTTGTCTCCGGGGCCAGCACCATCACCCAACAGCTTGTCCGCGCCACCCTGCTCGACGAAGATGAGCGCACCCAGCGCACCTTCACCCGCAAAGTGCGCGAAATCGTTCTCTCGGCCGAAATCTCCCGTACCTACACCAAGGAAGAGATTTTAGAGCTGTATCTCAACGAAATTTACTACGGCAACCTCGCCTATGGCATTGAGGCCGCCGCCAACACTTATTTTGGCAAATCGGCGCAAGATTTAACCCTGGCCGAGGCGTCGTTGTTGGCCGGACTACCTCAAGCTCCCGCCTTGTGGGATCCCTACACCGCACCCGACAAAGCGATTGGGCGGCAGTGGGAAGTGCTGAGCCTGATGCTGGCGCAGGGGTATGTGACGCTGGACGAGGCGCAGGCGGCACTAGAAGAGATGAACCGCAACATCGGCAATATGACTCCGCCGCAGGTGCAAATCAACCACCCACACTTTACCTTTACCGTGCTGCAACAGGCCGAAGACACGCTGGGTGCCCAGTCCATCTATCGCGGTGGGCTGCGGATTCAGACAACGCTTGACCCCGATGTGCAGCGGCTAGCGGAACAGGTGATGGCGGAACAGCGGGGCAACATCAACGCCGCTGGAGCCAATAACGCGGCGATGGTGGTGTTAAACCCGGCTACAGGCGAGATTCTGGCCTTAGTGGGCAGCCTGGACTTTAACAGCGAGGAAATTAGCGGACAGGTCAATATGGCGCTCCAGCCGCGCCAGCCTGGTTCCAGCATCAAGCCCTTTGTCTACCTGACGGCGTTGGAGCAAGGGTGGACACCCTCCACGCTGATTTGGGATGTGCCAACGCAGTTTCCCGATGGAGCCAACGTGCCCTATACACCTAAGAATTATGACGATGAGTTTCATGGCCCGCTGCGGCTGCGGCCGGCGCTGGGCAACTCCTACAACATCCCGGCGGTAAAAGCACTGGAATATGTGGGTGTGTGCGACTTTATCAACAATGTGCAAAAGGTGGGGATGACGGCACTGCAAGATGAGGGATGTGCCGAAGTGGGGCAGCCGCGTAACGTGGGGCTGTCGTTGGCGCTGGGTGGCGGTGCCATTCCGCCGCTGCAAATGGCGGGGGCGTTTGGCACGCTGGCAAACCAGGGGCGGTATATGGAGCCGTATGCGATTCAGCGAATTGAAGACCGACAAAACCAACTGCTGTTTGAGCATATTCCCGCCGACCCAACGCTGTCGCAAGTGGTACGCCCTGAACATGCTTATTTATTAACTGATATTTTGTCGGACAACAATGCCCGCCAGCCGGAGTTTGGTCTGAGCAACCCGCTGGTGATCGCCAACCATCAGGTGGCGGCCAAGACGGGGACATCGGGTACCAACAGCTTTGATGTGAATGATGCCTGGACGGTGGGTTATTCGCCGGAGGTGGTAACGGCCGTTTGGGTGGGCAACACCGACAACAGCCCCATTGGGCAAGGACAATCCGGTACCCGCGTGGCCGCCCCCATCTGGAACCGGTTTATGAGCCAATATTTGGCAAACCGCCAACCACTCGTCTTTACCCGCCCCCCTGGAGTGACCACCACCGAAATTTGCCGTGATTCTGGTACGCTGCCGGGGCCGGGTTGCAGCGACACCGTCCCCGAACTATTTGCCGCCGACCAGCCGCCGCTGCCGGCCGACCAGGACTTTATCCAAAAGCGGCAAATTGATTTGTGGAGCAACCTGCTGGCAAACGAATCTTGCGCCGATGCCGTGTATGAGGCGGGTTTCTTCACCCTGTTGGTGAACGCTCGCCCCGACATTGTGCCGCGTGAGCAACAGCTTGCGCGGCAATGGCTGGAGGAAACGAGCGGTGGCCGTGACTGGGCGGCACGGCGCAACATTGCCCTGCCGCTGCAGTTGCCCCCTACAGTAGCGTGCAACAGCGAAGCAGTGCGGGCGGAGATTCGGCTGGAACGGCCGTTAAACGGCGAAGAAGTCAGCGAAATCGTCAATATCCGAGGCCGCATTGAAGGCAGCGGGGCGACGGGCTACCGCATTGAATATGGACGCGGGGAAAACCCTGGCGGCTGGCGCACCATTCACGAGCAAAGCGCCCCCTTCCTGTTGTCCGGCGACACGCTGGCCGTATGGGACACGTCAGAGGTGAGCGAACCGGGTGTCTACACCATTCGCGCTACCCTGTTTGGCCCCGATAACCCCTATACGCTGGAAAATGACCCGGTCTCGCGGGAAATGCGGCTGCTGGTGACGGTGCTGGCTCCCACGCCTACGCCGACGGCCACAGCGACGGAAACGCCCTTGCCGACGACCACCCCCACGCAAACGCCTACACCGACGGAAACGGCCGTTCCCACCAGCACCGCTACCTTTGAACCTTATCCCGTGGAGCCATCGGCCACGCCCGAAAGCCTCACGGCCACCCCTGAAGCAACGGCTTCGCCTTAGTCAAAAAGTAACAACCCCAAGACCAAAAAACGGCGGCAATGTATCATTGACCGCCGTTTTTGGTTTCTCCTCCCTACCTCATAAGACAATAGTCCTGTTTCATGACCGCTTCACCGAACCCTTACGCTTTTTTCACGAATGACCTTGCCCGTTCCTGTATACAATGCAGCAAGCCAATTTATCACTGAGAGCGTACAGGAAGACTATGAACAACTATGAAATAACGGCCGTTTTATTCGATTGGGATTTAACCCTGGCCCGTATTTTGGGCGAAGTATCGCCCGCCGAACGCACTGCCGCCGTCTTTAACCAAGGTGGCATCCTCTGCACCCCCGGCCAAATGCAGCAAGCCATGAATGTCTGTAAAACTGAACCCCATCTTGCCAAAAGCCTGGGCTGCGCCAAAAAGCCCCAAACGCGGCGTGAAATCATGCAATATTACAAGCAACTGCTTGTCCAACTTGGCTATCACAACATTAGCCGCGCCATGCTCAACACCCTCTAC
>JAGQGA010000165.1:0-5141 GCA_020432595.1 Anaerolineales bacterium
GTTGCCCCACCGCTCAAAATCTAGCGGGTTGCCGCGCTGAAAGATCATGCCGTTGATGCTGCTGGAGCCACCCAAGACTTTGCCGCGCCCGTGGTAAACGCGGCGGTTGTGCATAAATGGTTCTGGCTCGGAGTGGTAGCGCCAATCATAGAAGCGGCTGCCAATGGGGATGGTGAGGGCGGCGGGCATGTGGATGAAGATGTCCCATTTGTAGTCGGGGCGGCCGGCTTCCAGCACCAGCACGCGGTGGTTGGGGTCGCTGCTGAGGCGGTTTGCCAGCACGCAGCCGGCCGACCCGCCACCAACGATAATTGTGTCTACCTGTTTGTTCATCCCTGCCTCCTGCGATCAATGGTGGGGGTAGAGACGCAAGATTTTGCGTCCCTACGTGTGTGTATATGATGTAGAGACGCAAGATTTTGCGTCTCTACTATACCGTCTGGTTGGTATAGTAAAAGTGGCGGGATTTTAGGATATACTATTGGCAATTGTCAATGAAAATCCCTGAGGTTTGAAGGAATGAGCCAGAGACGAACGGCCGTTGAGACCCGTGAAATCATTTTTGAAGCGTGCAGCAGCATTTTGCGGTGCGATGGGTTAGCCAGCCTGACGTTGGATGCTGTAGCTGAGGAGGCCGGATTGAGCAAGGGGGGGCTACTGTACCATTTTCCCAGCAAGGTAGCGCTTATCGAAGGGTTATTTGAATACCATAACGACATTTTTGAACTGCGGCTGCAAGAGTTGGCCGCTGCCGAAGGGGATGATCCCGGTGCGTGGCTGCGAGCGTATGCTAAGGCCTCGGTGGAGCAAATTACGGACCCGGATTGTGCCAGTTTGTATGTGAGCCTGTTTGCCGCCGAGGAGCGGTATGCCAGCGCCCACCAGCTCATGCGGCAGAAATATGTGCGCTGGCAGCAGCAGGTGGAGGCCAGTGGCCTTGACCCAGCGCGGGCGACGCTGGTGCGTTTGGCGGTGGATGGGCTATGGTTTGCCGAGATGCACAAATATGCGCCCCCCCCAGATGAACAGCGTAGCGTCATTGTGGATTTAATTTTGCAACTAACCAAAAATTCGGACATACTTTGACGGTAATCAGACGAAACTGATTACTGATGATTGGTTACTGATTACTGGTTACTGTTTACCGATTACCAAAACAAAACATATGTCAAAAGTTGAACTGCACCACATTTGGAAAATCTTTGGTCCCAACCCCCAATATGTCATGGAGACGCTGGAAAAGTCGGCCTCACGGGCGGATGTGCTAAGTCAGACGGGGCATGTGCTGGCCGTGCGGGACGTGTCACTGGCGGTGGGGGAGGGGGAGATTTTTGTGGTGATGGGGCTGTCGGGCAGCGGTAAGTCTACGCTGGTGCGCTGTCTCTCACGGCTGATTGAGCCGACGGCGGGAAAGGTGCTGATTAATGGCGAGGATGTGACGGCGATGGATGAGGGGGCGTTGCGGGAGCTGCGGCGGCACAAGGTGAGCATGGTGTTCCAGCGGTTTGGCCTGTTTCCCCATCGGCGAGTGGTGGATAATGTGGGGTATGGGCTGGAGGTGCAGGGGGTGGAAACGGCCGTTCGTCGTGCGAAAGCCGAACAAGTCTTGCAGCTTGTGGGGCTGAATGGCTGGGAAAATCATTTTCCCCACGAACTCAGCGGCGGGATGCAGCAGCGGGTGGGGCTGGCGCGAGCGCTGGCCGTTGACCCCGAAATTATGCTGTGCGACGAGCCATTTAGCGCTCTCGACCCGCTGATCCGGCGCGATATGCAAAACGAGCTGCTCCATTTGCAGCAAACGCTGCACAAAACCATCATTTTTATCACCCACGACTTTTTAGAGGCGTTGAAGCTGGGCGACCGGATTGCCATTATGAAGGATGGGGAGATTGTGCAGCTTGGCACGCCGGAGGAGATTGTGGCGCGGCCGGTGAATGATTATGTGCGCGAATTTACGCGGGATGTGCCACGGGCGAAGGTGCTGACGGCGGCGGCGGTGATGAACCCGGCAGATGGAGCGACGGCCGAGCAATCGGTGGCGGCGGAGACGACGCTGGAGTCGTTGATTCCCCGCGTGCTGTCGTATGATGGGCTGCTGGCGGTCGTGAACGAGGCTGGAGTGGTCATCGGTTCGCTGGATCGGCGCACGGTGCTGCTGGCACTGGCGGAGGGTTAGGCGATGGGGCAGTTGGCGCAGCGGTTAGAGGGGTTGGGGCAGAAGCGGGAGGGAAAACGGCCGTTTTTCCCCCTCCTCATCTTGATCATTGGCATCATTGGGCTGCTGCTGCTGGCTCAAGCCGTCCGCACCACCCACAGCTTTTCCGAGACGTGGAACCTGGGGCTACGCGATGTACTAAACGAGTTTAAACGATGGGTGGTGGTCAACCGCAATGACCATTGGCTGTTTGTTTTCTTTTTTGAGCCGTTGAGCGCGGTGATTGATTTTGGCCTGCGGCGGGTAGAGGATTTGCTGCTGTGGCTGCCGTGGCCGGTGGTGATTGTGGGGACGTTTTGGCTGGGGGAACGGATTGGGGGGCTGCGGTTGGGGTTGTTAACGGCCGTTTGTCTCATTCCCATGGGGCTGTTTGGCTTGTGGGCCGAAAGTATGCAAACGCTGTCGCTGATGGTAACGGCCGTTCTTTTCGCCCTCGCCATTGGCATCCCCGTTGGCATTTGGACAGCCCGCAGCCCACGCGCCGAAAAGCTACTCCGCCCGGTGCTGGATGCCATGCAGACCATGCCCGCCTTTGTCTACCTCATCCCCGTCCTCCTTTTCTTTGGTGTGGCCCGCGTCCCCAGCATCATCGCCACCATTATTTACGCCCTCCCGCCCATCATTCGCCTCACCAACCTCGGCATCCGCACCGTTCCCGCCGACGCTTTGGAAGCGGCCGAAGCGTTTGGGGCCACCGAACGGCAGCTTTTGCGCGGCGTGCAGTTGCCGCTTGCCATGCCCACCATCATGGTCGGGGTCAACCAAACCATCATGATGGCGCTGAGTATTGTTGTCATCGCCGCCCTGATTGGCGCAGGCGGACTGGGCGATGTTGTTCTCAAATCGCTGCGCCGTTTGCAGGTAGGTGCTGCCCTGGAAGCCGGGTTAGCCATCGTCTTTATGGCCGTGCTGCTTGACCGACTCAGCGCCGCCCTCACCCATTTGGAGCGCAACAGCCAGCCCCGTTTTAAGGGGTTCCGCTTTTTTAGCGAAAAGCAGCGGCATCTAACGTGGGTGCGCCGGATTGAAGAGATCATTGAAACGATTTACCAAGCGTGCGGCCGTTATGCCAACTGGGTTAGCCAGCAGTTAGGGCGCGTTGTGAAAGATGGGCGCGTGGGGCAATGGGTGCGTCATTACCCCAACGGCGTGGCGCTGCTGTTGACGCTGCTGCTTGTCAGCATCCTCATGCGGCTGCTGGGGCTGGGCGATTTTCCCCGCGTCCTGCGCGTTGACATTCGCGGCGTGGTTGATGGGCTGGTGCAGTGGATGCAGGTCAATTTGTACGATATTGGCGGTTCCGGCATTGGCACGGGGCCGCTGCGCGACTTTCTCATCATCAGCGTTTTCCAGCCGCTACAGCGTTTTCTAGCCGAGCAGCTACCGTGGACGGTGGTAGCGTTTGTCTTTGCCTTTTTGGGGTATCAGGCTGGCGGTTGGCGGCTGGCGCTGTCGGTGCTGGGGTTGACGCTGCTGATGGGGCTGCTGGGGATGTGGCCGTTTGCGATGGATACGCTGGCGCAAACGCTGGTGGCGGTGGTTATCTGCGTGGCAATTGGCATTCCGCTGGGTATTTGGTCGGCGCACAACGACCGCGTGGAGCAGTTTATTCGCCCCATTCTTGATTTTTTGCAGACCATTCCCATTTTTGTCTATTTGGTTCCGGTGATTATGCTCTTTGGCACGGGCAGTGTGGCCGGGCTGATTGCCTCGGTGCTCTATTCGGCCGTGCCGGTGATTCGCCTGACCAATGCCGGGATTCGCAGTGTGGATGAAACGCTGCGCGAATCGGCCACGGCCTTTGGCTCGACCCAGCGGCAAATGCTGACCAAGCTGGAAATTCCGCTGGCCTTTCCGTCAATTATGCTGGGGATTAACCAGACGATTATGATGGTGCTGGCGATGGTGATTATTGCCGGGCTGGTGGGGGCAACGGGGCTAGGTCTAGAAGTGTACCAGGGATTTGCCAACGACAATCTGGGGCGAAGTGTGGAAGCGGGTTTGGCGATTGTGCTGTTGGCGATTATGATTGACCGAATTACGCAGAAGTTGGCGGAGAAAACGGCCGTTTCTGCCAATATTACCCTATAGTTGTACAAGGAGAAGAAAAGATGAAACAAAAATGGATGTTGTTTGTAACCCTGCTGTTGGCCTCTCTGGTCATTGTGGGCTGCGGGAGCAAAGAGACGATCACGCTAGTGGAAAACGCCTGGCCGGCCTCTGAGCTAAACGTGGCGGTCGCCAAGATCATCATTGAGAAAGAGCTGGGCAACCCTGTCGAGATCGTGGCACTGGACGAGAACGCCCAGTGGGACGCGCTGGCTGGTGGCGATGTGGATGCTAGCCTGGAAGTTTGGCCGTCGGGTCACGGTGAGCGTATTGCCGAATACATTGACAATTTAGGCACGGTGGAAAATGGTGGGTCATTGGGGCCGGTGGGTGAGATTGGCTGGTATGTGCCAAAGTATGTGGTGGATGCCAACCCGGCGTTGGCGACGTGGGAAGGGTATAAGGATGCGGCGGCGGAATTTGCTTCGGCAGAAACGGGGGAAAACGGCCGTTTTCTCGGTGCCGACCCCAGTTGGGTGCAATACGATGAAGCCATCATCGCCAACCTCGGCCTCCCCTTCCAGGTCGTTTGGACTGGTTCCGAAGACGCGCTTTTGGCCGAAGTTTCCTCCGCCTACAGCCGTCAGGAACCTGTTCTCTTCTACTTCTACTCTCCCCACGCCATCTTCCAGCAAATGGATCTGGTGCAGGTGGAACTGCCAGCCTACAGCGACGAATGTTACGCCGACCCCGCCGCCATTGATTGTGCTTACCCCAAAGATAACCTCATGAAAATCTTTAGTGCCAGTTTGGCCGGCAAAGATGCCAATGTCCACACCTTTTTGGCAAACATGAACTACGGAAGCGATGCTCAGAT
>JAGQGA010000165.1:5238-9450 GCA_020432595.1 Anaerolineales bacterium
CCGTTGTTTGACAGCGTTTGTGACATTCGTTACAATCACGCGGTTTGCGTTAAGGCATGGAAGAAGGTCTAATCGTAAGTCTACTCAGTTAAAATAAAGAGCGGGAAGCCGCTTTTTGGGGTTCAAAAGAACCCAACGTGAAGCCACACCTAGACATCTAGCGAGGATTCATTTTTTGCGGGCAGATAGCCTGCACCCAACATTCCCAACAAACTTTTAATCAATACGGAGGATAGGCGAATGGATTTACCAATTTTTTGGTGGCTTGGCCCCATCGGAGCCATAGCCGCACTTGTATCTGCCTACGTTTTCTATAATGGCATTATGGAAGAAAGCGAAGGCACCAAGGACATGGTTGAGATTGCCCAGGCAATTCGTGAAGGGGCAATGGCTTATTTAAGCGCCCAATACCGCGTTGTCGGCATGGTGTTTGCTGCCATGTTTGTCCTGTTCCTGCTCATGTCGCTACTCGGCATTCAAAGCATTTGGGTCACGATTGCCTTCTTAACGGCCGGTTTTTTCTCCGGCGCCGCTGGGTTCGTGGGTATGAAGACGGCTACCAACGCTTCTGCCCGCACCGCCAATGCTGCTCGCAAAAGCCTGAACGGCGGTTTGCGCGTTGCTTTTCGCGCTGGAGCCGTGATGGGGCTGACCGTCGTTGGCTTTATCTTGCTTGACAGCAGCATCTGGTTCCTCATCCTTTATTTTGGCGTGGGGCTTGACCCCGCTGCTTTGACCTCAGTGATGCTAAGCGCCGCCGTGGGTGCTTCCACCATGGCACTCTTTGGTCGCGTGGGCGGTGGCATCTACACCAAAGCGGCCGATGTGGGTGCTGACCTAGTTGGTAAAGTGGAGGCTGGCATTCCCGAAGACGACCCGCGCAACCCGGCAACCATTGCCGACAACGTGGGCGACAACGTGGGTGACGTGGCTGGCATGGGTGCCGACCTGTACGAATCGTACCTGGCCGCCATTTTGGCAACGGCCGCTTTGGGCGTGGCCGCAGTGGGCACCTCGGCCAGCTTGGCCGAACAGCTCAGATACGTAACCGCGCCAGTGATGCTGGCCGGTTTGGGTGTGCTGCTCTCCATTGGTGGGGTGTTCCTGGTACGTGCCAGCGAAGAGGCCAGCATGAAAGAATTGCTCCACACGCTGGAGCGTTCCATCCGCATTGCGGCGGCAGGTATCGCGGTCGTCGCCGGTGTCCTGCTCTTTTTGCTAGGCATTCCCAACTGGTGGCAAATTTGGATTGCGGTCATTGCC
Organism: Anaerolineales bacterium; assembly: GCA_020432595.1. Next base: position 6,502 of record JAGQGA010000165.1, read on the forward strand.
GGTATTTTGATCGGTATTTTGATTGGCCGCGTCACTGAATATTACACCTCGGCCGATTACAAACCCACGCAGAACATTGCGGCTCAATCGCAAACGGGGCCGGCAACGGTAATCATTAGCGGTTTGGCGGTGGGCATGGAGTCTACGGCGATCCCGGTGTTGATTATTGTGGCAGGAACGGCCGTTGCCTTTTACGTCTCCGGCGGGGCCAGCAACCTGCTGGGCGGTCTCTTTGGCGTAGGCATGGCCGCCGTGGGGATGCTCTCCACGCTGGGGCTAACGCTGGCAACCGATGCCTATGGCCCGGTAGCCGACAACGCCGGTGGGAATGCTGAAATGGCCGGGTTGGAACCCAGCGTCCGCGAACGCACCGACCAGCTTGACTCCCTGGGCAACACCACCGCTGCCATCGGCAAAGGGTTTGCCATTGGTTCTGCCGCCCTCACCGGGTTGGCACTGCTGGCTGCCTATTTGCAGCAGGTTCGTTTGAGTATTCCCGGCATGGCTGACGAAACCATTGAGCAGCTTGTGCAAGATTTCAACGTCACCCCGTTGAACCCCGCCTTCCTCTTTGGGCTGTTTATCGGCGGCATGGTGGCCTTCTACTTCTGTGCCCTCACCATGAGTGCGGTTGGCCGTTCGGCCGGGGCGATGGTAGAAGAGGTTCGCCGCCAGTTCCGCGAAATTCCGGGCATCATGGAAAAGAAAAGCAAACCCGACTATGCCGCCTGTGTGGCGATTAGCACACAGGCCGCGCTGCGCGAAATGCGCGTGCCGTCGCTGTTGGCAATCGTGGTTCCGGCTATTGTGGGCATCATATTGGGTGTACCGGGCGTGTTGGGGCTGCTGTCCGGGGCCTTAGCAACCGGCTTTGCCCTGGCGGTGATGATGGCAAACGCAGGTGGTGCCTGGGACAATGCCAAGAAATACATCGAAGCGGGACACCTGGGTGGTAAAGGGTCGCAAAACCATAAAGCAACCGTGGTGGGCGATACTGTTGGTGATCCGTTCAAGGATACCTCTGGCCCGTCGCTCAACATTTTGATTAAGCTGATGTCGGTAGTATCGGTGGTGTTGGCCGGGCTGGTGGCTGCCATTGGCAATGGCTATGGCCTCATTGGCTGGCTCATTAACTAAGAGATGACAGGTGGCAGGGGCAAGGGATGATAGTTATCACTTGCCTTCTGCTTTTTTTCTTCTTATCATCAAAAGGCGCACAGTTTCGTTGCGCCTTTTTTGTTTGATTTGTGAGGCATTATGACAACTCTTTTGGTGCATACGCCCGCCCAGGCACACACACAGCAGGGACACCCGGAAAGCCATTTGCGGATGGAACGTTTATTGCCGACGTTGGATCAGTTTGGGGTGTTGGGGGATTTAACGGCCGTTTCTCCCCCCCACGCCACCACCGACCAACTCCGCTACGCCCATTTGCCAGCCCTGGTGGAGAAAGTGCGCCAAACCTCACAGCGGGGCGGGGGGCTGCTGGATCACGGCGACACCTATGCTACTGCCCAAAGCTATGATTTAGCACGGCTGGCGGTAGGGGGCTGCTGCGAGGCAGTAAGCCAGATCGTAACCGGGCAGGCGCAGAATGGCATTGCCTTAGTCCGTCCCCCCGGCCACCACGCCGAATTTGCCACCATTAGCGGCTTTTGCCTCTTTAACAACGTTGCCATTGCTGCCCGTCACGCCCAGCGCGTACACGGGGTGCGGCGCGTGGCGATTGTGGATTTTGACGTGCATCACGGTAACGGCACGCAGGATATTTTTTACGAAGACAGTTCAGTGCTGTTTGTTTCCACCCATCTCTACATGCCCCGGCTTTTTTACCCCGGCAGTGGAGCGGCGCAGGAGGTGGGAGCAGGGTTTGGGCAAGGGTACACCCTCAACGTACCGTTTGGCCCCAACGTAGGGGATGTGGGATATGGGCGCACCTTTAAGGAGTTAATTGGCCCCAAGCTGGCGGCGTTTCAGCCGGAATTGCTGCTGGTGTCGGCGGGGTATGATGCCCATTGGCAAGACCCGCTGGCGTGGGCGGGGCTGTCGCTGACGGGGTATGCCCAGATTGTGCGGCAGTTGGTAGAAATGGCGGATCGGTTATGTAACGGCCGTTTACTCATCGTCCTTGAAGGCGGCTACCATCTGGAAGCGTTAACCTTTGGCGTGCTGAACACCGTCTATGCCCTGCTGGGGCGTGACCAGATTGAAGACCCGTTAGGGCCAATGGTGGAAGCAGAGCAAGACGTGAGCCATCTGCTGGCACATTTGCGCCAGCGACACTTTGACGACATTGCTTGGTAACAAGTTGGGGCGGGTTGCGAAAAACGCAAAAACTTTGCATAATATCACCATTAACGAAAGCGATAAAGGATTTTAGCGTAAAGTCGCGCAGGCTTTACGCTTTATGTGTTTCTATCCTGTGGCTAAAGAAATTGCCCTCCCGACTTATCTGAAACAAATAGGCCAGCTACTGGAGGAGAGGCGTTACCCTGAAGTGGTGCTGCACGCGCAGCACGTGCTAAAGCGGTATCCACGCCATATCGTCACCTATCGGCTGCTGGGGCAAGCCCTGCTGGAACAGCAGGATTACACGGGGGCAACCGATTTGCTACAGCGCGTGTTAAGTGCCAGCCCCAGTGATTTGATTGCTCACTTGGGACTAGCCATTGCCTACGCTGAAGAAGCATTTTACTCACAGGCCATTTGGCATTTGCTCCATGCGTATGAGATAGATCCCTACAACGTTAATATCCAGCGGGAACTGCGCGAACTGTATCGGCAACGGGATGGCGAGTATGTTGCCGGGATTTCTATCTCCCCGGCGGCACTGGCGCGGCTTCATTTTAAGGGTGGACAGTACCAGCAGGCGAGTGCAGAGCTGCGGCAAATTTTGCAGACCGACACCGAAGAGCGCGTTGATTGGGAGCTGCTGCTGGCGGAATCGCT
>JAGQGA010000166.1:0-2833 GCA_020432595.1 Anaerolineales bacterium
GCTTCCATCAGCGCCTCACTGATGGTGGGGTGGGCGTGGACATTGCGGGCGATCTCTTCAGCCGTTAGCTCATTGGCCTGCGCCAGCGTTAGCTCTGGCAGCAGTTCTGTCACCTCTGGCCCCACCATGTGGGCACCCAAAATCTCGCCATATTTGGCATCGCTAATGATCTTGATGAAGCCGTCGCGCTCGCCAGCCCCCAGCGCCTTGCCGTTGGCAATAAACGGGAACTGTCCCACCTTCACCTCATAGCCTAATTCCTTGGCCTTGGCCTCGGTGTAGCCAAAGCTGGCAACCTGGGGAATGCAGTAGGTGGCGCGGGGCATCATGATGTAGTCAAGGGTGCGGGTGGGGTGCCCGGCAATGGTTTCGGCGGCCACAATGCCCATCGCGCTGGCAATGTGCGCCAGGCGAAATTCGGTGGCAACATCACCGATGGCGTAAATGTGGCTGACATTGGTTCGCATGTGGCCGTCAATGGCAATGGCTCCGCGTTCGCCAAGTGCCACGCCACATTTGTCTAGCCCAATGTTCTCGACGTTGGGCAGGAAGTTAATGGCAACCATGACCTGATCGGCTTCGAGGCTTTGGCCGTCTTTGGTGCTAAGGGTAACGCCGTTGTCGTTGGTGGTAACGTTAGTAACGGCCGTTCCCACCAACACCTTCACCCCCATTTTTTTATACGCCTTATCCAGCACCGCGCTCACTTCCGGCTCCTCATTGGGCAGCAGCCTATCCATCATCTCCACAATCGTTACATCCACCCCATAATTAGCCCAAATATAGCTAAACTCCACCCCAATCACACCCCCGCCAATGATAACCACCTTTTTCGGCAGCGTGTCCGAGAGAATCGCCTCCACATAGGAAATCACCCGCTTCCCGTCAAAATCTACGCCCGGCAAGTGGCGCGGGCGAGCACCAGTAGAGATGATGATGTTCTCCCCGCGCACTTGCTCTGTACCACCCTTGTTTAGGGCAACCTCAATGGTGTGGGGGTCAACAAATTTGCCGGTTCCTTCATAGGTGTCAATCTTGTTCTTCTTCATTAAGAAGCCAACGCCCTTTACCAACCTGTCGGAAACCTGGCGGCTACGTTTGAAAGCAACCTTATAGTCAAAGGTCACATTGTCCGCGCTAAAGCCAAACTCCTTGCCGCGATGCTGCAACGTGTGTGCCACTTCAGCATTTTTTAGCAGCGCCTTCGAGGGAATGCAGCCAATATTGAGGCAAACGCCACCCCAATACTCTTTTTCGATGATGGCAACTTTTTTACCAAGCTGGGCAGCGCGAATGGCGGCGACGTATCCGCCAGGGCCAGCTCCTAAAACAACAACGTCATATTGATTAGCCATTATTTACTCCAAACAAGCAAGTTACAGGTTACAAGTTGCACGTCGCTAGTTAGGCTTGTTACCCGTTACTTACAGCATTTTGCAATGTGATTTGCCAGAAAGCAAGACATAGGTTGTGCTGACATTTCAGAATTTGAACCGCAAAGGACGCAAAGGACACAGAGAGAAAGAAGAAAACAAGCTAAATCTTTGCGATCTTTGCGCCCTCTGCGGTGAAATCTGCTTCTTTTCACCAAATTGCAACAGAACCTAAGCTATATCGGTCATTATACCTTTTATATGAGTGATTGGCACTGCGCTGTTATCTTTGCCGTAAACTGGCTATAATTCGCGGCGATGGGATTTCCTACGTGGACGCTGTGGGGCATGGGCATTACGGCGTTTTTGGCTTTGTTATGGATTGGGCTGGCGTATTTGGCACTATCGCCGCGCTGGCTGCTGCGGCTGGGGCTGTCTGGCTACCGGCTCGATTTGCGTTTGCGGTTGTTTATCGGGTATGGTTTTGCCTGTTTACTGCTGGCACTGGGCTTTTTTCTGGCGGGTGTGCCGTTGGGGGAACAAACGGCAGTTTCCCTGCCCGCTACCTCCCCCGCAGAAACACCCATCCTGGCTGAAAACGAGCAAGCCACCTTCACCCCCTTCCCCACCATCACTTCCGTTCCCGCCACTGCAACCACGGCCAGCGTCGCCGCTGCCCCCGCAACAAACGACGGTGAAACGGAGCCAACTGAGCCATCTACCGGCGCTTTTGTACCCAACCCCACGGTCACACCCACGGCAGTCATGACACCTACAGCCACAATCATTGTGCCAACGGCCGTTTTATCCACCACTGCCGAAGCAACCGCAACACCCTCACCTACGCCTACTACCACAGCCACCAGCACCCCAACGAACACGCCTACGCCGACCATCACGCCCACGCCCATTGTGGGAGAAACGGCCGTTATTAACACCGGCAGCAGCACCGTTTGGATGCGGCGCACCCCCGGCGGGCAAAATTTGGTTTTGGTTAAAGGGGGGGACGTGGTAATCCTACAGCCTGGCTACGCCAATCGCGCCAGCACCTTCTGGCAAGAAATTCGCACCGTGGATGGCGTTGTTGGCTGGCTTGAAATAAGCTACCTGGACAAAGCAGAAAATTAGCTCATTTTTGGTGCGTGGCGCGTATGCCAAGATACGCACCACGCACCACGATCTTATTTCCCTGGAATGGCTAATGTTTGACCAGGGAAAATGACATACGGCGTTTGTAATTCATTTGCCTCTGCAATGGCCGGCCAGGCCACCCCATAGCGCAACGAAATCAGGAAAAGCGTTTCACCTGCTTGCACCGTATGGACAAATGATTGCTGCGTATCGCTGGGTTTGTCTACCGGAATTTTTAGCTGCTGCCCCACGATAATCTGGTTCGGGTTGACGATGCCATTAGCTTCAGCAATCTGCGTCCAGCTAAGACCATACGCCTGCCCAATGCG
>JAGQGA010000166.1:2932-9438 GCA_020432595.1 Anaerolineales bacterium
GAAAAGCGTATCTCCCGCTTTAACGGTGTAAACTTCCTCGGTTAGCGGCGAAGGCGTGGGCGTAGGGGTCGCTTCTTCAATCGTTGCACCCGGAATTTTAATCTCTTGCCCCACAACAATGCGATTGGCATCAGCAATGCCATTGTGCTGTGCCAGTGTAACCCAAGAGATACCATATTTTAAGCCAATGCGATACAGGTTTTCCCCGGCAGCCACAACGTGGCTGGCCGGTCTGGCCTCGGTCGTTTCGGTGGTGGTTGTTTCAGCCGCAGTGGTGTCCGTGGTTGTTGTCTCAGCCGCCGCTTCATCCGTGGTTGTTTCTTCAGTAGCAGTGCCTTCTTCGGCCGCCGCTTCTTCGCTGGCTGCGGCTTCGCCTTCAGTGGCTGGTGCTTCTTCTCCGGCAGCAGCTTCATCCTCTGGCGCCGGATACCCTTCTTCGGCTGAGGCGGCCGCTTCATCACCCGTTGTTTCACCGCTGGCGGCCGCTTCTTCACGCGGTGTATCGGTGCTGCCTTCACCTTCGGCCGCAGCTTCCTCGCTGCCGGTCTCTTCGGTGGTTGTGCCCGTTTCGCTGTCGTTCGGGGTACCGCCGCCCACATTTTCATCGGTGATGACCTCAACGCTGCCGGGGTCGGGGGTTACGGTTGCGTCACTACTGCCGGGCAACGGCCGTTCGCAGGCCACAAGCAATAAACCTGTCAATAAAACAAGGATGACAATACTAATTAGACGCCGCTGGGATTCCATAATCATTCCTCCGCTGCAAGTTTAAATAATTAAGAGCCTGCCGTTCAACCAATACGACCTCTGAACGACCAGCTAGACACACATCCTTGTGACCACTGCCTGGGTCACGCTGCCAAAAACCGCCAACATACGACGATTTCTTTGCATAAAACGGCCGTTAATATAACATGCTTTTTGCTTTACGTAAAGTTGAATGCAGCCTTCCAACGCGCATAATCGTGTCCCGCCATTTTCAAAAAGCCACCACATCACGTAAACTAGAGAACATCAACTTGACAAAGATTTTATGAGCGGCAAACACCAAATCCGTGTTCATCCGCATCCTATTGATTCAGGAGTAGATCATGTTACAAATTGGCGAAATGGCACCTGACTTTGCCCTGGTGTCCGATGAAAATAAAACCGTCACGCTATCAGATTTGCGTGGGCAGCGTGTCATTCTGTTCTTTTACCCCAAAGCCGGAACCCCTGGCTGCACCACGCAAGCGTGCGGCTTCCGCGACAGCTTCCCGCAAATCGAGGCCGCTGGCGCAACTGTTGTCGGCATTAGCCCCGATGCTCCCCAGCAGCTTGCCAAATGGAAAGCCGCCGAAAAGCTGCCCTACACCCTGCTCTCCGACCCTGACAACGCCGTTGCCACTGCCTACAGCAGCTATGGCGAAAAAAGCATGTACGGCCGTAAATATATGGGGGTTATTCGTAGCCACTTTGTGATTGATGCAAACGGCCGTTTAGAAGACATCCGCATCAAAGTCAGCCCCAAAGACAGCGTTAAATACGCCCTAAAACAAATAGCCGACTAAAACGGAGATTAGAAATTGGAGATTGAAAACGGTCAATCTCCCAATCTCCCAATCTCCAATTTCCGCTATAATTCCTCCATGAGTTTCACACCCCCCGAAAACGTTCAGGAAATCCTCAATAACCTGCCTACCCGCCCCGGTGTCTATTTACATAAAGACAAAAATGGCACCATCATCTACGTCGGCAAAGCGGTCAATCTCCGCAGCCGCGTCCGCTCCTATTTCCTCAAAAATGTAGACTCCGTTAAAACCCACCAGCTTCGCAAACAAATCACCGACATCGAAATTATCACCACCGACACCGAACTGGAAGCCCTGCTGCTTGAGATGACCCTCATCAAAAAGCACCGGCCCCATTACAACGTTCGCCTCAAAGACGACAAACGCTACCCCTACATCAAAGTCCACTGGGGCGAAGATTTCCCCAAGGTCACCGTCACTCGCCGCATGGTGCGCGACGGCTCCCGCTACTTTGGCCCCTACACCTCCGTCTGGGCTGTTCACCAAACGCTCGACATGCTACGGAAAATCTTCCCCTACCTCACCTGCGACCGCGTGATTACGGGCAAGGATGACCGCGCCTGCCTCTATTTTGACATCAAACTGTGTAATGGCCCCTGCATTGGTGCCGTTGATAAACAGCAGTACCGCACCATGATTCAGGAGTTGATGGACTTCCTCAACGGCAAATCAGAACACATTGCCCAGGGGATTGAGCAAAAGATGGCCGCCGCCGCCAGCAACCTGCAGTTTGAAAAAGCGGCTGAATACCGCGACCAGCTAAAAGCCGTCGAAAAAGTCGTCGCCAAGCAAAAAGTCATTTCAGCCGCCAACGCCGACCAGGATGTTATCGCCTTTGCCCGTGATCAGGGGGATGCTTGTGTGCAAATCTTTTTTATCCGCTACGGCAAACTCATTGGCCGCGAATATTTTTTGCTCGATGGCACCGAGGGTGAGAGTGACGAAGAGATTTTGCGCGAGTTTATGACCCAATTCTACGACGAGGCGGCGCACGTGCCCAAAGAAGTGTTGCTGCCCCGCGAAGTGGAAGAGGCACTGGTGATTGAGCAGTGGCTCAAACAAAAACGCGGCACCAAAACGACGATTCAGGTGCCGCAGCGCGGGCGGAAGAAGGAACTGGTGGAAATGGCAACCAACAACGCCCAAGACACGCTGGCAACGCTGCGCCAACAGTGGGCAGCCGACCGTTCCAAGCATGTCACCGCCATGGCTGAACTACAGGAGGCACTGAGTTTGCCCACGCCACCCGCCCGCATTGAATGCTACGACATCAGCCACACGCAGGGGAAGCAAACGGTAGCCTCGATGGTGGTGTTTGTGCAGGGGGCACCGCGCAAAAGCGATTATCGCCGCTTCAACATTCGCACGGTGGGCAACGATGACTATGGGGCGATGAAAGAGGTGCTGACGCGCCGTTTTGAACGGTATCAGGAATCTTTGGCGGGTGAACTGCATGATTTGAGCGATATTGGCAAAGAGAAAAAGGACACGGCCTGGTCACTGCTGCCCGATCTGCTGATTGTGGATGGGGGCAAAGGGCAGTTGGCAATGGCGGTGGAGGTTCTGGCGCAGTTTGGGCTGCAGGATGAGGTACCGCTGACAGGGTTAGCTAAGCAGGAGGAAGAGCTGTTTGTGCCGGGGCAGTCACGCTCCATCTTGCTGCCGCGCCGGTCTGAGGGGCTGTATTTGGTGCAGCGGGTGCGTGACGAAGCCCACCGATTTGCCAATGAGGGGCACCGCAAGCGACGAGCCAAGGTGGGGGTGGCTTCAATTTTGGACAGCGTGCCGGGGATTGGACCAAAGCGGCGCAAAGCCTTGCTCACGCATTTTGGCTCGCTAGAAGAGCTGCGTCAGGCAACGCTGGAAGAGATTGCGTCAGTCCCGGGGGTTCCGCTGGAGGTAGCAGAGGCGATTAAGGGGCATTTGGCGTGAGCAGCAACAGGACTATACCAAACAAGGTGATAAATTGGCATCCCAAAAAGGAGATTGGAGACTGGAGATTGGAGATTGACCGTTTGCAATCTCTAATCTCCAACCTCCAAGAGAATGTCGGTTTATGCCCTTAAGAAGCATATGAAATTACAGGCGATTAAAACATATGTGACGGTGCCGCCCACGGGAATTGGTGGGGCGTTTTGGGTGCTGGTTAAGCTGACAACGGACAATGGGATTGAGGGGCTTGGGGAATGTTATGGCATTCCGGTGTCGGGTGACATTGCCTGCCGCATGGTGGAAGATACCTTTGAGCGATTTATTGCTGGGGAAGACCCGCATAATGTGGAGACCATGTTCCGGCGGGTGTATTCAGCCGGGTTTACGCAGCGACCCGACATTAGCATGATGGGGGTGTTTAGCGGGATTGAGATTGCGGTGTGGGATATTTTGGGTAAGGCACATGGGGTACCGGTTTACAAGCTTCTGGGCGGCCGTTTTCATGAGCGGGTGCGGACGTATACCTATCTTTACCCGCTGGCGGTGGACAGCCGGGGAATGCCGCTGGACAGCACGGGGGACGTGTATCATGATGGGGATGTGGCGGCGGAGGCGGCGGTGCGGTATGTGGAGATGGGATTTACGGCCGTTAAACAAGACCCGGCCGGCCCCTACAGCTTCCAGGGTGGGCGCGAGCTGTCGCTGCACGAGCTATCGCGCAGTGAATACAACGCCCGCCGCATCCGCGAAGCCGTGGGGGACAAAGCCGACATCCTTTTTGGCACGCATGGGCAAATGACCACCTCATCGGCCATTCGGCTGGCAAAACGGCTGGAACCGTATGACCCGCTGTGGTTTGAAGAGCCATGCCCGCCCGACCAAATGGAAGCCATTGGCCGCGTGGCGCAATTCACGTCCATTCCGGTGGCGACGGGAGAACGGCTGACAACCAAGGTTGAGTTTCACCAAGCGTTAAAGGCAGGGGTTGCCATTTTGCAACCCGATATTGGGCGCAGCGGCGGCATTTGGGAAACCAAGAAAATTGCCACGCTGGCCGAGGTTTATAACGCCCAAATTGCGCCCCACATTTACTGTGGCCCCATTGCCCACGCCGCCGCAACTCATTTGGCCTTTAGCTGCCCCAACTTCCTCATTTTGGAAACGATCCAGACGGAATTCCACGACACGGTGGTGAAAAAGCCGCTGGTGTGGGAGGCGGGCTATATGCTGCCGCCCACAGAGCCAGGGCTGGGGTTGGAACTAAATGAGGATGTCGTTTTGGCGCATCCGTACACGACGGGGGGGCGGTTGCATTTGGAGATGTGCCAGGTGCCGCTACCGTCGGATAATGCGAAAATTATTACGGAGTTGTAGGGAAATTATCAAAGATTTCGCAGATGGCGCAGATTCATGGAACGCAGATTTACCTGATTTTCCGGATCAGGAAAATCAGGTAAATCTGCGTCCTATTTAACAGAGAAGTTCCAGGGCAGCGCGGACGTAGGTGCGGGCAACGGCCGTTAATGACGCCACATCCACCCACTCATTACACTCACACGTATTGCCCCCCTGCGGCCCGTAAATCATCGTCGGCACGCCGCCGTGGACGGCAAAATGGTTGGTGTCGGCCACGCTGCGGCCGAGGACGTGGCGAATCTCGGCCACCCCCTGTTCCTCGCGCATGAGGCGCGTCACCGTTTGGGCAAAGTGGCTGTCGCTGGGGACAAGGAAGGGAGATGGGGCGGGGGTGGGGCGTTCGTCCCAAGTAAGGGCGCAGCGGCCAGAGATGTTGGCTTGGGAAACGGCCGTTTCGATCTGCCCCACCGCCTCGGCCAACGTCTGCCCCGGCAAAATATGGCGGTCAATAAACAAATCCGCCTGCTCCGGCACCAAAATCAGCGTGCCGCCGCCGTGCAGTCCAATTACCTCCAGCGTGCCGGGTAAGCCAAACGGTTCGCTGTAGCCTAAATCAAGGTTGCGTTTGTTGCTCAAAACGGCTGCCACTTTGGCTGCATCCACCACCGCATTGACCCCGCTGCCATAGGCGGCATGGACGGTTTTGCCGTAAAACTGCAAATGAAAAACGTGGCGACCCCGCTGCCCCACCGTCAGGCTGGCGGCGTTGGAGGGTTCCGGAACCAAACAGTAGGCACAGTTTGCCAGCAGCCCCGTTTTGATGACCTCATGCGCCCCGCGTGACCAATTTTCTTCGTCGGTGGTGGCGGCAACAATTAAACGGCCGTCCAATTCGGTGCCTGCTTGCAGCAGCGCCTCCACCGCCCCCAGCACGCACGCCGCGCCCCCCTTCATGTCGTGGCTGCCCAGCCCATAAAGCCGGTTGCCGCGCAGGGTAGGCGTGAACGGGTCGGTTTCCCAGCCGTCAAATACGCCAAAGGTGTCCATGTGGAAGTTGAGCAGTATAGCGGGTTTGTCAGCGCGGCCATCAATCATCCCCACCACCGAATCCCCCGACTCAGCCACCGGCAACCGCCGCACCCCGCTTAACCCCAGCCGCTTAAAATGGTCGGCCATCCAGTCGGCAATGGCCTGCTCGTGGTTGGTGACGGAGGGGATGGCGACAAGCTGCTGGGTGAGTTCCAGCAAACGTTCTTGACGGATCAAATCAACAGGGTTTGTCATGGTTATATCCTATGAGTAGTTTGTTGGAAGAAGGAAATGGCATCGCGGATGACGCGGATCGGAGCGGATTTTCGCGGAGCAGAAGGAAGAAACCCGTGTTCATCGGCTTCGTCCGCGCATCTGTTCTAGCTTCTTCGACGGGTTGCTAACGAAAACAATGTTTGGCGGTAACATAGTAGCATTATAATGAGGCTGGTGGAGGATGCAAAACGGCCGTTTCCTCCAAAAAACCTGCATCACATCAGCTAATTTTCCTAGCAGCAAAACCCAGACCCTGCAGCCAGGTGCAAATTGCGTCTGCCACCTGCTGCCAGCCTGATTCCAGCATCATGTCGTGAGCCATGTTGGGGAAAATGGTGGCTT
>JAGQGA010000167.1 GCA_020432595.1 Anaerolineales bacterium
TGAGTTGCAATCACAGCAGATTGAGCAGGTGTTTGAGCAGCACCAACTGACGGCGCAGGTGGCGGGCGGCAGCGTGCAGCCACGAGCCATTAGCTTCGATTTGCAAACGCTGGCGACGGGGTGGGAGCGGCTGCTAGGGCTAAAGCAAGATTTAATGACGGCGTTGGGTACGTCGGGCGTGCAGATTAGCCGCGAGGATGGAAGCTGGCGGCTGCAGGTGGTGCGCCCGGAGGAGCCGCCGGTAGGTCTGCTGGATTTGCTGGCGCTGCTGGATGGCACGGTACCGCCAACAACGGCCGTTCTTGGTCTGGCCGAAGATGGTCAACCCGTGCTGCTGAACTTTAGCGCCGCCCACATTACCCACGTGCTGTTGGCCGGGCAGGAAAACGCAGGCAAAACGGTGCTGCTGCGGAGCCTGGCGCTGTCGCTGGCACTGCTCAACAAACAGTCGCAGCTACAACTGCTGGTTATTGACACGGCTGAGCGGCGGGAAAGGGAAGAAGGGGCAGAAACGGCCGTTTCCCTTGACCCGCTCAACTACCTCCCCCACCTGCTGCAAGACGTAGTGCAAACGGCCGAAGACGCTGATGCTTTGCTTGCCTTTTTGGTACAGGAGATGACCTACCGCCAAACCAACAAGGTTGCCAAACCCGTGATTGTGGTGCTGATTGACAACGTGGTAACGCTGCTGCGGACGGGCGACAACGAGCAGGCGCAAAGTGTGCGCCAGAGCTTGCTGCGGCTGGTGCAGCGCGGAGCCGATGTAGGCATCCATTTGGTGTTGGGTACAAGTCGCCCCGAAGCGCGGGAGCTAGATGATTTACGCAAGCTGGATTTGACCGTGCGGCTGGTGGGGCGGGTGCATGATGCCCAAGAGGCGCTGGTGGCAACCGGCTTGCCCGGCACACAGGCCGAATATTTGCTGGGCAAGGGGGATTTTCTGGCGGTTGATTCGCCGTGTCCGGTTCATTTTCAGGCGGCGTTTGTCAATGACTACGAATTTCACCTGAGCTTGCGGCAGCTTCACGCTCAGCAGCCTCGGCTGTTGGCGCAGCCGTTTACGCTGCGGGTTGAACTGCCGTCAGAGCCGGCCGTCAGCCAGCAGCCGTTTGCGCTGAATGACCTGGGCGAGGTGTCGTTTGCAGAGACGGCAACAACGAAAAACGGCCGTTTCTACGACCAACCGCCCCATGACCCGCCACCGCCAGACGTGGCCGATGATCTGTTACCGTTGCCAACAACAAAGCCAAACGGCCGTTCGCGTCGCTCTCGTTCAGTCAACCAACCTCAGCCAGAACCGTTGCACATGGATGATGATCTGCTGCCGCTGCCGCCAGTGGTGGAAGCAAACAGCCAGCCGGAGGAGCCAACCATTGCCATTGAGGATTGGTTGCCCGTAGCTGAGGCGAAGCCAAGCGGACGGACGCGCAGTAAGCCGGTGACGCTACAAGTGCTGGATGAAATGGATGACTTGTTGCCGCTGCCAACAACGAAACCAAACGGCCGTTCGCCCATGGCGGTGCGGAAACGGCCGTTTGTGACACAAAATCAATCGAATAAGGAGCAATCAGATGATGGAACTGGGGATGCTGTGGCTGGATAATGATGAAAAACGGCCGTTTGACGAAAAAGTGCAGCGAGCAGCCGATTATTATTTGGACAAATACGGCCGTTTGCCAGAACTCTGTTTAGTCAACCAGCAGTTGCTGGCAGAAACAAAAAAGGTGGGCAAGGTTCGGGTTGAACCTGGCAGCCACCTGCAATTGCACCATTTTTGGCTGGGGATGAACCGCTGAAACTTTTTTATGAGACCAATCGCCCCAATTGGTCTCATTCGTTTATGCCTGTTCCTGTTCGCGGAAAGAGACAAAACGACTGCCCCCCTCCGTCGCAATCATTCGCAAACGATAACGCCGGCCGTTTGGAGCCATCATTTCGGACTCCGGCTGTACCATCGTTTCCAGCGTTTGCGTCATAAAGCTCAGTGCCGCTTCATCGGTGATCAGCGTGTTAACAGGCTGCCCCACCATTTTGTCCTCTTCACCCAGGCAAAAAGCAGCACGGGCCGCCGCATTGAGCAGCAGCACCTTGTTGTCTTCATCCACCACCAGCAGCGGGTCATCAGTTTGGTCAACCACCGCCCCCAGCAGGTTGCGCTCCCGCTTGATCTGGTTGTAGATGTTGGCATTGTTAATGGCAATGGTGGCATAGCCGCCCAGTGCCGACAGCGCCCGCGTATCGTTGGCATCAAATGATGTTTCTTTAAGTCGGTTGGTAACGCCCAACACACCGATTGGCTTGTTCTGTAAAATCAGCGGCACATAGATGAGGGATTTGACCAGCAGCGCGGTATGCGTGCGCTTCCACTGGGAATCATTACCGATGGCGATAGCGCGTTTGGTTTGCAGCACCTTTCCCGCCAGGCTGTCGGTGACGCGGCGGCGCATGGTTTTGGCTTTGGCTTCCAGGTTTTTGGAGGCGCGGGTGTAGAGTTCGCCAGCCTCTTCATCAAGCAGCATCAGCGAACCTTCTTCGGCACCCACCACGTAAACGGCCGCTTCCACCACCCGATGCAGCACTTCTTCCAGATCAAGCGATGACGAAACCGACTTGCCCACGCCATAAAGCACGTTTAGCTCCTGGGCACGCCGCTGAAGCTGAGAGTTGCTTTCCATTAACTGCTCCACCAATTGGTCGCGCTCTCGTTTTAAACGGCTTTCGCGCAGGGCACGGTCAATGGATTCACTCAGCTCGTCGGCATCAACGGGTTTGACGATGTAGTCGTTGACCCCCAGGCGAAAAGCCGTAACGGCTGTATCTTCCGACCCTTCTCCCGTCATCAAAATGCAGGGAATCTCAATATCCCGTTCACGCAGCTTTTGCAGCACTTCCAACCCGGTGAGATGCGGCATCTGCTGATCGGTGATCATCAGGTCTGGCTCTTTAGCAATAGCCATTTCCAGGCCCATCAGCCCGTTGGAAGCAGTCATCACTTCAAAGCCCTTTGGTTTCAGGATGTAGTTCGTGAGGAAATCGCGGATTTCCTTGGAGTCGTCAATGACGAGGACGCGTTCGTACATACAAAGTCATTCCTTACGCTGGGCTAAACCTATTCTCTCTATATTACTACTCGCCAGAAGGGTTAGCAACCTTCCGTTTCCTATTTTAACCTATCTTATACACGCAAATTTGCCCGGCTGACGCGCATGGGATAGCATGGCGTGATGAAAATGTGGCAATCACTGATTACTTGGTTTCCCAAATCATGGGGATTATTGGCAACGGCACTGCTGTTGACGGCATGTGAGCAACAGCAGTTGATTGAAACACAGATTGTTGTTGTAACGGAAGTGGCTGTTGTTGCAGGAGAACCGCAGGTGATCACACGGTTGGTGCAGGAAACGGCCGTTGTGACCGCCACCCCTCCACCCAGCATTGCCGTCCCACAAACTGTCGAGTTGGATTTGGCCTACTTGGGACAATTCCCCGACATTGACCCGCAGCAGGGGGATGGGAACAATGCGGCTCACCTGATGGAAAACCTGTTTGTGGGATTAACCAATTTTAACCACCAGGCACAGCAGGTTGAGCCGGAGTTGGCGCAAAGCTGGGAGGTGGACGCGACGGGGCGGGTTTGGACATTCCATTTACGCAACGATATTTACTGGGTCAAGGCACTGCCATCGAACAGCGACAGCAGCAATGCGGTGTCGGTGGAACGGGTGCGGCCGGTGGTGGCAGGGGATGTGGTAACGGCCGTTCGCCGCGCTTGCAGCCAAGACCCCAACACCCCCGATGCCTTTGTCCTGTTTATCATCCAGGGGTGCGAACAGCTTAACCGGGCACTCGATGCCAACATTGACCCCAGTATTGTGGGTGTTTATGCCCTTGATGATGACACGCTGCAGGTTAATCTCACCGTTCCGGTCGGCTATTTTCTAACGCTGACCACGTTGCCGCTGTTTATGCCGGTACCAACGGAACTGGTGGAGCAATTTGGGTCGGATTGGCGTGATCAGTTTGGGCAATTTGCGGGAGGGTGGCAAACGGCCGTTAACCTTATCACCAGCGGCCCCTTCTTCCCCACCCCCCGCGATGCCTACGGCCAGCGCGTCACCCTGCACCGCAACCCCGAATGGCCCATTCGTCGTTTGGGCAACGTAGACCGCGTCAACATCCTTTTCATGGATGACGAAAACGACATCTTTCAGGCGTGGCAAGCCAAAAGCCTCGATATCAGCCTGTTGCCCATTGCCCAGGAAGCCACTATGTTGGAGCAGGCACCGCAGCGGATGACGCTGGTACCCAACCAAACCGTTTTTTATCTCAGCTTCAATTTTGACAGCGAGGTGTTTCGTGACCCCGCTGCCCGCCAGGCATTCGCCGCCGCCATTGACCGCGAACGGTTGGTGGAAGCGGTATTTGGCAGCACGGGTGCCCTGCCCATGCGCCACCTGACCCCGCCCGGCGTGCTGGGTGCCCCGCCCATTGACCAGGTTGGCGGCAGCTACAGCCCCGATTTTGCCCGGCTGAAAATGGCCGAGAGCAGCTTTGGCGGCTGTCGCAACATCCCGCTGATCACCCTGATGGTTAGCTCTGCCGACCTGTCGCTGCTGCAAGCCGAACTGATTCGGGGTATGTGGGTGGATGAATTGGGCTGCCCGGAAGAGCAAATTGTGATTGAGCAGGTGCAGTTTGGCACTCTGTTAGCCAATACGCGGCGAGATGCTGGGGCGGCACGTCCCGACATTTGGGAACTGGGATGGTCGTCGTACTATCCCGATGCCCACAACTGGCTCAACGACCTGCTGCACTGCCAGCACAGCGAAAACCGGCAAAACCGGCCGTGTGGCTCGATTGACGAAGCAATTGTGCAAGCCTCGACGCTATCATCGCTGCCAGACCGGGCAGCACTTTACCGCAACATTGAAAACGAGTTTTTTGACGGCGGCGGGATTATCCCAATTATCCCGCTGTATGTGCGCGGCGATGTTGAGGTGGTGCAAAATTGGGTCAGGTACACGCCAGCAACGTTTGGTGGCGAGCAGTTTGATACATACATGATTGATGCCGATACCAAACGGCTGGAGCGGAGCCGCTAATGACGCAAGATTGGGTGGCGGAAGCGGCGCGGCTGGGGCTGCCGCTGTCGGCAGCGCAGCAGGCGCAGTTTGCGGCGTATGAGGTGCTGCTGCTGTTGTGGAATGAGCGACTGAATTTAACGGCCGTTCGCACCCCCGAAGCCATTCGCCACCGCCACTTTTTTGACTCACTGAGTTGTGGGCTGGTGCTGGGGGAGCTAAACGGCCGTTCGCTGATTGACGTGGGCACCGGAGCCGGTTTCCCCGGTTTGCCGCTCAAGCTGCTTTATCCAGAGTTGCAGTTAACGCTGGTTGAAAGCGTGGGCAAAAAGGCAACCTTCCTGCAAACTGTGGTCGCTGAATTAGAGCTGGCTGGTGTCACCGTTGTGACGGAACGAGCAGAAACGCTGGGGCAACAGCCTGCTTTCCGTGAGCAGTTTGATTGGGCGGTGGCGCGGGCGGTGGCACCGCTGCGGGTGCTGGTGGAATATTTGCTGCCGCTGTGCCGGGTGGGGGGGCAGGTGCTGGCGCAAAAGGGGGAGCGGGCGGCAGAGGAGGTGGCGGAGGCAGAAACGGCCGTTTCTCTGCTGGGTGGCGGCAACTTGCGTGTGCAGCCCGCGCCGCTGGATGGGCATTTTGTGCTGATTGACAAGGTAACGCCCACCCCCGCTGCTTATCCACGTCGACCGGGGATGCCGAGTAAACGGCCGTTGTAAAGGCTGCAAAATTTGCTGTTATCAAGGGCGTCCTATACACTTCAAAGCTACTGTGATCTGTTTTTGCCAGCCGTAAGACGTTGGTGGAAAAACGGCCGTTTTATCCAACATCATAGCGAGCGGTTTTGCCCCTCGTATTCACCACCCTAACCCACACCGCTGTCCAGCCTCATCCACCGGCGTGTTCTTCCCCAAAACGAGCGCGTGCATTCCCTAGCTCTAGCGGCTTCAGGTAAAACTCATGCACCTATTATCCCCTTCCAAACAACGGCGGCATAAACTTCTTTTAGCTAGTCTCGTCCTCATCTTGCTCACCAACCTCATTCTCCCCAGTTCGGCTCTGGCCTGGAAAATCACCACCCACGTCTATCTCACCGACATCATTCTGGCCGATGTTCTAGACGATGGCAATGTTACCATCTACGCCGTGAACTATGAAACCGGCCAAATCATCGGCGAAATCGGAGAATATGCCGTTGAAGGCGACATCCTCACCGCCCTGCAAAACAACACTGCCCAATACCGCGCCGGAACCGTTGGCCCCGATGCCTACCCCGACATTGCCACCGGGCAACAAGTCATCCATCCTGAGGCTCTTGCTAGCGGCGTGGAGCAGGGCACCGATGCCTGGCTGCGCCATTTGTGGGATCAAGCCAACAGCCCCGCCTATGCCAACAACTCCGCCGTTAGAGCTGTGACCATGGGTTTTCTCACCCATGCCGCCGGAGATATGTTTGCCCATACCTTTGTCAACAACTTTACCGGCGGAGCTTTCACCCTCGACCCCGCTGAGAACGCCCTTAAACATGTGCTGCTGGAAGGGTATATGGACAAACGGTTG
The DNA here is from genome assembly GCA_020432595.1 of Anaerolineales bacterium. The sequence goes on from JAGQGA010000167.1 coordinate 6,639, forward strand.
CCCAAAAACGCGCTCGATGCCGCCTTTTTTGCCGACAGCAATCTGAATATTCGCGGAGCTGAAGATGCAAACAACGACTTTATTTACCGCGCCATGATTGATGCCCGACCCGGCACGATTTTGGATACCAAGCTCCTGCCCAAAGACAGCCCTGGCACAACCTACTCCATCCCGCGCATTTTCTCCACCCTTCGCGCCAATTTGGAAACAGAAATTGCCAACGCCAACTGCGAAATCTGGGAGGTTGTTTGTCTTGCTAAAAATGAATACCGCAAAGCATGGCGGGATGATATTGATGAAGGGTTGAAAGCGTGGCCGCAAACAAGCCATCAGCTCATTCTGGCGCTCGCTTTTAACGCCGAGCGCAAAACAAAAACAGCGGAAGCAAGCGACATCGCCGAGCAATATGTGCTGGAGCACCTCCTGTCAATGGCCGGGCTGCCTGATTTTGTGGGGTTAACAGCCCTGCAAATTCAGGAAATCATCAATGATATTACCCCCACGGCCCTGCTTGAAATCATTGATGAGTTTAAAGCCAATCTGCTCGATACGCTCCTGATGGAGGCTATCGGTATGAACAAGGAGCAGCTTGAGGAGTTTGCCACCAACCCGGAGCTTTGGTTTGATTTGGTGATGAACAGCGGCGAAGGGGAAAATGTCACGTTGCAACGGTTTAACCAGGAATATCTTCACCTTGTAGACACAGGTTATAACAACCCCAATGAAGCGTTTGACTACACTACCTTCCCCCCAGCCTATAACACCGTCACCATGGGCAAGCTGGCGCTGCTTAGCCAGGATGAGGTGAACCGACTGTTGCGTGATATGGGCAGTTCCGTGCGGCTTGAGGAGCCAAACATCATGTTGGGGTTTGTGCCGACGCTTGATGGGAGTAACCAGTGGCTTGAGGGCATGGTGTTGGCGCAAGATCGGGCAGTTTATGAGCAAATTTTTATACGGCAGGCGGGGGAAGTAAAGCCATTTGCGCCGCTACATGCGGCGGCGTTTACCGCCTATTTGCCCATTATTTCCGACTCAGCAGGTTGTTTGGGGCGCACGCCCACCATTTGGGGGACGAATGGCAATGATGTGATTGTGGGAACGGCCGGAAATGATGTGATTATGGGCAAAGCGGGCAACGACCAGATTGATGGGGGAGGCGGCAATGATTTTATTTGCGGCGGCACAGGCAATGATGTCATCAGTGGGGGTGACGGCCAGGATGTTATGAGTGGCGAGGCCGGAGCCGATACCATTTCTGGTGGCTTGGGGAATGACAAACTGTATGGCAATGCGGGGAATGATGTGCTGGATGGAGGTGCAGGGCGCAACTTGATTTTTGCCGGCGAAGGGTTTGACAGTTGTGCGGCCGGCGTTGGTAATTTTGAGTGTGAGAATTGAGTATGCTTTCCACACCGGTCAACGACGCTGGGTAAACGGCCGTTGTAGTAGAAAGCCATGCTGCCATTAACAATTGTCATTTCGACATCCTTCGAGATCCTCCGAGAAATCCCGTTCCTGTTGGACGAGAAAACCGAATTTCTCCTGGCAGACTTGTTGAATCATGAGAATTAAAATACCTGAAGAATTTGTGCAAGAATTAACGCTCTTGGGTGAAAAAGAGCAAAAATCACGAGATACTCTAATCCATGAGGCCATTAAAGAGTACCTTGCTCGCCGAAAAGTAACCGACATATCGGTTGCTTCTGGTCTTTGGCAAGGACGATATAGTGATGCGCTTGCCTATGAGCAAGCATTACGGGACGAGTGGCAGGTTAATGCAAGCGATTTTTGCTATCAACGTGCTGATTGATCACTTAGTGACATTACCATGATCAGATCAGCAGCCCTTGAGCAATTAGCAGCGTGGTTAACGGCCGTTTCTCTTCCCCATCCTCTTCGCGTTGGCATAGACGGCATTGACTGCGCGGGCAAAACCAGCCTGGCCGCTGAGTTGGCCGCCCTGCTCATTAGCCAGGGACACCCCGTTATTCGCGCCTCCATTGACGGCTTCCACAACCCCCGTGCTGTTCGCTATCGCCAGGGGCGCACCTCGCCCACCGGTTACTACGAGGATTCTTTTAACCTAGACAGCGTGCTGGCATGTTTGCTGTGCCCTTTAGGGCCGGGTGGGGATGGGCGGTACAAAACGGCCGTTTTTGACCACGAACACGACACGCCGATCAATATGCCTTGGCAAACGGCCGTTTCCCACGCCATCCTCCTTCTCGACGGCATTTTTCTCCATCGCCCCGAACTATTGCCTCATTTAGACTACTCTCTCTTGGTAGACATCTCCTTCGACACCGCCCTTGCCAGAGCCATTCACCGTGACCAACGGCTGCTAGGTTCCCCCGAACAAGTAACCCAACTCTACCAAACCCGCTACTTTCCCGCGCAAAAACATTATCTGGCAACCTGCCATCCCACCCAACATGCCAATGCTGTTTGGCAAAACAACAACCTACAGCAACCGGTTCTCCACCTCAAAACCCCATAGCCGTAACTTGTTACAAAGTTGAGAATTATGGGGTAAAATCAAAGTCTGGTAGAAATAGCGGGTAAACCTTTATTTTTATGGAGCATGATCTACAAAATTTTGCAGATTGGTTCAAACGCCCACTGAACTTGGAGAGAAGATGTCTTACGATGTAATTGAGCTTACCCAAAATCTGGTCAAAATCCAATCGGTTAGTCGGGACAGCAACGCCGCTGTTTCTGACTATATCCAGACGATTTTGGCAGAGATTGGCTGCGCGGTAGAGCGGCTAGAATATGTAGACGACAA